>NZ_DCRG01000011.1:0-38489 GCF_002325125.1 Sphingobacterium sp. UBA1498 | reverse complement strand
GGGATTGACAATGCAACAATTACATATTAAATTTGGGGATATAATTAAAGCCTTGGGCAACTCCATTTAGGGTTCGCACTCGAGGCTTTCAGCCTCTGAGCACGAACCCTAAAAGGAGTGATGTGACACAGTTCAGTTTACACTACCCAGGCTTCCGGAAGCTAGTGTTTCAGCACCATCAAAAAAGTAATTAGAATGAAAAAAAATACATCACTATGGATTATTGTAAAGTTTTCTTTGCTTATAGTTTCTTTTTATACACTTATAGATCTTATTAGTGGGAAAATTAAGTGGTCTGAAATTCCATCACATGCGCTAGATCTTATAATACGACTTTTTGTTAGTTTTTTTATAATATCAATTATATATTTTATAATTGTTAAAGTATTCCGAATTAAATTGTGATAGAATAGGAATAGAAGATGTCTAATTTTTGAAAAAAATATTTGTAAATTTTTTCAAATGAGCTTGAGTATATGAACTTTACTTCAAAAGTTGGATAAAGATAAAAACTAGCTGCAGAGATGAGTCCGATATTTTATCGGACTCATTCTATTTTAATATTTTTTATATCAAGATGAATTATTCGCATTTTTATTAAATTGTCATTTTTTACTCTAATTAAATATGGTGTGAAAAATTCTTTTTTATTAAAAGCTGGCATTAATTTATCAGCCGGTGCACTGTACATTGCAGTATGTGGCACCACAATAAAAAAACAAATTACCTACTTTATTTTTATACATTAATTCGCTAAATTCGTCGGCGTAAAAGATATTTTATAAACAACCAAAATGAACGATTTAGAAAAGTACTTCCGGAACAACAACGATAAGTTGATCAATAAATGGATGCATTATTTTGATGTATACGACCGGCATTTCAGTAGATTTAGGGGAAAAGAGATTGTTGTATTGGAGATCGGTGTTTTTCAAGGTGGGAGCCTCCAGATGTGGAAGGACTATTTTGGTGACAAAGCGAAGATCTATGGTGTAGATATTAATCCTCATTGTAAAGAACTGGAAGAAGAAAACGTAGAAATTTTTATTGGTTCGCAATCGGATCGAAACTTCCTTCGCAAGCTAAAAAAGGAAATTCCAAAAGTAGATATCTTAATTGACGATGGTGGGCATACCATGCTACAACAGATTATTACATTTGAAGAGCTGTTTGACCATGTTAAAGACAATGGAGTCTATTTATGTGAAGACTTGCACACTTCTTATCAAGTCTTCTATGGAGGTGGGCACAAGCGAAATGGCACCTTTATCGAATACAGTAAAAATTTTATTGATTATATCAACGCTTATCATTCCGAACAACGTGGATTAAAAGTCAATGAATTTACGCGATCGGCTGACTCTGTCCACTACTATGATAGTATTGTCGTTGTTGAGAAGAAAAGACACGACAAAGCTCCTACACATATGCGAACTGGAACAGCGACAGTCCAGGACTTCGATGCAGCACCTACAGGGTTTGATGGATTAAAGTGGAAAATTAAGAAACCAGCATTAACGGTGATTAATAAGTTTCTTCGTTTCTTTCGAATCCGCGGA
The DNA here is from genome assembly GCF_002325125.1 of Sphingobacterium sp. UBA1498. Lineage (NCBI taxonomy): Bacteria > Pseudomonadati > Bacteroidota > Sphingobacteriia > Sphingobacteriales > Sphingobacteriaceae > Sphingobacterium > Sphingobacterium sp. UBA1498. The sequence continues at coordinate 36,930 of NZ_DCRG01000011.1, read as the reverse complement.
TTTATGTGGCGTTGATCTAAAAATTTGACAATCGAGATAAAAAAAAATGGGCTGTTAGTTTAAACTAACAGCCCATTTTTTTTACCTAAATATTTTTTTCATTTTTCGAATAAAAAAGATCAACATAATCTTTTTTATTTTAATTCTAATTTTTACATTTATGGTCACATGTGTCCTAAATAAATTTTAGGAGTCGTTTTCTGTGTTACAACCATTGATTTTTTGCTCATTTGAATTTTGACCCCTACTTTTCATTCCGTGAAGATGTTCAGCTGTCCATTTTTTCCTTTGACCGGAGGCCTGACAAATGGATCATCTATCCATTTCCAGATGTTTATTTTCACGAAGATATTCATTCTGATGAATGCCACAAGATTGGAAAGATTCCAATCATATTTGGCCTTCTTTTGGAGGTACTTTAACAGTAATATGCCGATCAGTGAAGTCCAGATCTGTATCATCACTGCATTTTCAGAAGTCCCTATGAATGTCGATACTTTTAAGCGCTGCTTTAGATGCTTGAAGAAGACTTCGATATGCCAGCGTTGTTTATAGATGTTTGCCACCAAAGAAGCCTTCCATTTAGTATTATTGGTCAAAAAGTGGTACTCATTACCAGTTGTGCTGTCCCAAAAGTGGACCAGGCGTAACGGTTTGGAATTGTATTTATTGCAGGCAGCACCGGAAAGCTCAATGATCTCATCTTTAATGATTCCCTTTTCCAGGAGTGCTTCACTCTGATATGATTTGATAACCTTGTAATTCATGTTGGTTTTACTCCTGGTAACGAAATAACAGCCCCTGCTGTCCAAATCCCCAAGCCAGCTGTAATCCACGTAGCCACGGTCCACTACCACCACGCTTCCCTTAGAAAAACTGTAACTACCGGCCCGCTGGCTCTCATGTACTTTTCCATCGGTAACCTGCATAAAAACAGGCAGGCAGCCATCATAATCCAGAACGGTGTGCAGTTTTACCGCACCTTTGGTGCTCCTGAATTTAGCCCAGTCAAATACAGATAGACATAAGGGGATGATGCTGGCATCCATCAGATAAACTTTACGCTTTAGCTGACCAAGATCTTTGCGAAAATGGGTGTCCTTTTGCCAAAGCCTATCCAAAACAGAATAGTAAAGATCTTTGAAAAGTTCATGGGTACGGTGTGTGTTGATATAGGATATATTAGACTTACTTGGAGCTCTTACTACACCTAAGTGGTTCAGATTACCATTGGTACTGCGTAGACCGTTACTAATATCACGAACCGAATCTGCCGAGGAAAAATGACAGAAAAGCATACTGACTAGATGCGTCCAGCTGTTGATCCCTTTCTGATGTTTGTCACTTTTGTGCTTTGAAACCAAATCTTTGAATAATTCGCGGTCGATAAGAGATAAAATCTGACTAAAAACATTTAAATTTATCATGGCGGTGTGTTATAATTTTGCGATTTAAATATAGCAACTTTGCTATATCCAAACACCGCCACTTTTTAAACGTTTAGGACGCAAGTGATTTATGGTGCCAGAAGGAAGTTCTTTTATTAGCCATTTTTATCTAAGTATTTACTGTTTATTATTCTGCTAAACAATATTGCGTTTCAAATTATTTTACCAGTCAGTTTCTATCATCTTATAAAAGATCATTAAAATTAGATTTATACAATCTAGTGCTTGTTATAAAATATCGATAACAAGCTATATCTGGTGTTTGTGTGTTTTGAAATAAATTTAACTTAGTATAATATGAATAGATTGTTGACCTATTTCTCTCTAATGGGATTATTTTTTGCAGGTAATTCTGCAGTTGCACAAGTAGCAGTTTCATCTTCCAACGACATCGGTATAGGTACAGCGTCGCCTACATTTCCGCTTCAATTTAGCAAGCCGCAAATTCGTTTTACTTCTTTCGGAAATTATGGTGCAGGAACAAATGCATTGCATATTGATATGCAACAGACTGACCCCCGAATAAATAGTGTTAACAAAGTAGTTTTCTATAATCTAACCAGCACTGGTCATGTAGACGTAGAAGCCCGATCGTTTATTCAGGTATCAGACGAGCGATTAAAAACAAATATTAAACGCATCGCGACAACTACTGAAACAGGGAAAAGTGCTTTAGGTAAGGTACTCCAGCTCAACGGCTATTCTTATGACTGGAAAGAAGGAATGGTACAACGTTCCGCAAGCGGAGGAGGCAATAATCATCAAATTGGATTTTTAGCTCAGGAAGTTGAGAAAATTATCCCAGAAGCCGTTGTTACTGCAGATAGTTCAGGCGTCAAAGCAATGTCCTATAATTATATCATTCCTTATTTAGTGGAGGCAATCAAAGAACAGCAGAAGACTATTGAAGAATTAAAAGCACTTGTTGCGGGTAGGCAAGGTGGTGGTACAAGTACGCTAATTGCTCCTGCTGTAGGTGTAACTAAAAGAGAAGACTAGTAACTAGTAATAAGCTGTTGAAATAGGAAACCTAAACATTTCCAGTTAGTAGGCAGATCTTTCTATAATAACTTTTTTAGAAGATGCCCATAGGCTGTAAACGATATTGTTTTTGTGGTTGTATGTACTATTGTAAATTAGTTAATAATTTAAATTACTGACAGTTACATTTTAAAGTTTTTCCTTCATCGCTTTCTGACCAATATAAATGTAATGCCCTATGGCTATCTTATTGGGATTTAACGTCTCCAGATTAATCTAGAATTAATGAAAAGAAAAAGAAAAATATTCGCGTTGGTTTGTCTCAGTGCAACACTATACCAGACTTTTAGCCCCTTGACGGCTCTTGCTTTGACGACGGGGCCGCAATCGCCAGATGCCACAAGTTTTGAACCTACAGATACTTCAACAATGGTCAACCCCGTTACAGGGGATTTTGTCTACAATGTACCTTTGATGGAGGTTCCCGGACCAGAAGGAAGTTATCCATTGTCGCTATCTTATCATGCGGGAATTAATCCAGAGCAAGAAAGTAGTTGGGTAGGTTTGGGATGGACGCTTAATCCCGGTTCTGTTACACGCAGTGTAAACGGCTTTCCAGACGATTGGGCAAACATACAAGGCAGTCGCAGGGATTATTGGGAAGGGGGGGTGACAAACACGACTTCAGTGGGTGTAAATATACCAGTCATTAATGTGTCTGCCGATGTTACTGTAATTAAAGATACATATCTTGGAGTGGGGGTAGGGTGGAACGTTGCCTATTCTTTTGGTATAGGGAAAAAAGGCTCAGGTATTATGGCTAGTATTGGTGTAGGATCTAATCCATATAGTGATGGATTTTCAGTTACAGGAGGATTGTCGGCTGGATCGGTCGGCTTGACGGCTTCTTTAGGTGAAAATGCTTCTGTAGGTATATCTGCTTCCGTATTTAATATTTTAGGAGCAACTTTATCTACAAATGGAGCGTCAGCCTCATTTTCACTTCCTATTGAAAGTCAATTGTCAAATAGTAAAGAAGGTTTGATTCAGACGGAAACAAGTAAAAATGGACTTAATCTAATACTTTTTAATTACTCTAATACAAGAACGAGATATTGGTCCGATGAAACAGAGTCGAGTAGCATTTATGGTGCTTTAAATTCAAAATCTTTTAGTGGACTATTAACAAATAATTCCTTGATCAATGATATTTATCAACTACCTAATGAAAATTCGGTTTTCTTTACAAATCCGGAAAAATTTCAAGGGGGGGCTTTCCCAGCTTTCGATAACTATGAAGTTACAGGTCAAGGGATAGGTGGGGTAGTCCGACCATACCTTTACCAGGGATCTCTTTCAAAGCAGAATGTATTTGAGAGAGAAGGGACAAATCCAGCAAAAATGACTGTTCAGTATGCAAACAATTCAAAGGTGTCCAATAATTTAGGCTTCCGATTTGTTGGTGACTTTTCTAATACATTGCAGCAAGCTAACAATGCTTTTGCTACAAACGCTACAACTATTACCACCGGAAGCCTTCCATTTACGGCTCCATTTGGAGCAGATGCAAATTGGGGTGGGGGGTATAATGCGACGAACCAAGTACTCACGGGATCTAAATCGATTCAATATTTTAAAGTTGATGCAAACGGAAATGTAATCGTCCCTAATAGTAATGTTAAGTTTATTCATCCGGTGGCGTTGGGCCTAGATAGAAAAAAACATCTTGGTGCGCTTGCAGCAGGAACGACCAGCAATGGAATAACAGGTTTTGCTATTACAAATGAGAGCGGTGTAACTTACCACTACAATCTCCCCGCATACTCATATGAAGAGGAAAGCTATCAAGAAAATAGGGGAAAGGCTAATGGACTTAAATTCAATAGACAGACTAAAAGTTCTGGTTATGCTTACATATGGCATTTGACTGCTGTAACAGGGCCTGATTATGTTGATCGAGGCACTATAGGTGTGCTTGATGATGCGGATTATGGATATTGGGTAAGTTTCGAATACGGAAAGTGGTCAGATGAATTTATTTGGAGAAATCCTGCTGACGGGTTTATGATCAATTTTGATCAAAATTTTCAAACAATAGCACTCGGAAAAAAAGAGGTTTATTATTTAAACGCAATAAAAACAAGAACGCATACTGCACTATTTGAAAAAGAAAGTCGCAATGATGGAAAAAGCGCTTCAAAAGAGTCCTTTAATAAAAACTGGTCTTCACAAAACAACGTATCTACGGATTACAATAACACAGGTATTTATAATATAAACTCAAATCAAAGTCTTCGATTGAGTCATGTCTACATTCTAAAAAATAATGCCGCAGTTGGGTTAAATGAAGGTATCGGAGGAACAGCAGGTATGATTCCTGCAGGAAGGACAGTGGACTGTTCTCAATGTGAATTACCTAATAATACATTGGATAAAAATGATGTGAATGCCTATGGGCGATCACAGTTGGAATCTAATTCCCTTAGAGTAATTGATTTGAATTACGATTATTCACTGGCTAAGGGGACTGTTACAAGTTTTGATTTTTCTAACCCGTCTACAAAATTGGGTAAGCTTACTTTAAAGTCTCTAAAAACAAGGGGAAAAGGGGGGGCGAATATTCTCCCAGCTGTGGAATTTGGCTATAATCTACTGCCGGAAGAGCAAGGAAAAGCTCAAGGAACAGTTACTACAGGAAGTATAACTGGAGTTGCAGTAGGTTACCAGATAGGCGATCTTATCGAAACTGATGAAGTTAATCCTATCTATTGTGGATATATTGATAGAATTACTCAATCAAATGGAACTTTTAGTTATGAACTGAAGGGTGGGGCTAGTATAACAAATCCTGGCTTAAAGAATATTCGTAAAACCAAAAATCCTCCCTACAAAAAGGACTTTTATGATTTTTGGGGAATGTTCAAATCTGATTATGAATTTAATTTTGAGCCTAATTTTGCTAGAATGCCTACAAAAAGATCAATACGTTCTGTAGATGTGTGGTCGTTGAGGACGATTAAAACAACTACAGGAGCAACAGTGAATATTGATTATGAGGGGCACGATTTTGAAAAAGCTTCATACGGAGTGAATAGACCTTTTTGGTTTGAATACCTTAGCAAGGTCTCAACTGGGATTTATAGACTTTCCAATACTAATATTAAAGATTGTTATGATTATTGTAGTGTAGGAGATGAAATTAGAGGACATATGGTTAGATCGTCAGAGAAAAAAGATCCTATATATTCTTCATTTACACCTGTAACAGATGTTATGGCAAATTTTATATTAGAGGTAGCCGCTGTAGGAAGCAATTATATTGATGTACGAATGAATCCGAGTACAGAACAATGGTTTTTCCATATAGGGGACGCAAACTATAGGAATACCAGTATGCTTGGATACAACCTTCCTGCAGTCCAACCTAAATATAATACGGTCGGAGGATCAGGAGTGCGAGTCAAATCAATAAAATTAAAAACATTAGATGGTGTGAAGATGTCCACCAATTATAATTATAAGCAAGAGAATAACATTACTTCATCCGGTATTACAATATATGAACCTTTAGGGTTCGAACCTTTTAGGTATGCGCATTTATTTTCTGCCGCTGATAAAGATTATTATGATGCTATGTTTAATGAGGGCTTATTTGCCTCTACCAAATTCACTTCAGAGCTACCTGGACCAAGTGTGATGTATGCTAGGGTGGAAACATCAACAGAAACGATTTATCCAGACGCAACTTTATCCCCTTCAGCGGGCAAGTCGGTAATGGAGTTTATGACGTTTGCTGATCTGAAGATCGATAAATCCACTCTTAATCGGGATATAAATAGCGGTGTTTCTACCAGAAATTATGTTCTTCGCAAATTTATGTCTCTGCTGGGATCTCCAAAAGGTATAGTTAATTATGACGGTAACGGTAAGCTAACCAAGCGTGTTGTCAACCAGTATCTGCATGAAGGTATCACTGGTGATTTCTTTGAAGAGTATAAAACTAGACTGCAAAAATTTGGTTATCAAGGATTGATAACAGAAAGATTTTCTGAAGCAAAAAAAGTTTTAAATGCAGATAACACCTGGCAGACCCTGGGTACGATGACAGCTCGTGAGGATTATCCGCTGGTGAATATCGGTACGGTAGAATACGATTATATCCACAATACCAAGACCTCGACAAAGGTGAATGCCTTTGATTTCTACAGTGGTGCCGTTACGGAGTCTATCACAACGGATTCCTACGGCAACAGCTTTTTGAGCCAGAGCACACCGGCCTACCGGGATTTTGCTGCGATGGGCCCGAGCCAGCTTGACGGGACGAAGAAGAACATGCTGACGCAGGTTTCTGCGAGCAATGTTTACCGCCTGAATGCGAGCGGTGTCAAGGAGCACCTGGTCTCTGCAAGTTACAATGTGTGGAGCAACGGGGGATCTGTCCTTGACGGGAGCGGCAACGCTATTGTCCAGAACAGTGCGGCTACCAATGGTGATGTCTGGCGCCAGACGTCGGGATATGTATGGATGCCCTCGAGTGTTGCTGCCAACGGTATGACAGCCGTGGCGAGTTTTGTAGCTTTTCCGGGCAGCAATCCTGCCGGTGCAAATGCGGCATGGAAGCGGAACAGCGATGTGGTTTTGATGGATACCTATAGCCACGTGCTGAGCATGCGGGATTTCAAGAACAACTACGTGAGCACGCGCTACGGTTACAACAATGCCAAGCCGGTGCTGAGCGGTACCTTTGCCAAATATGGGGAGATTGCCTTCAGCGGGGCTGAGGACGAGAATATCAGCAATGCTAAGAAGTTTGAGGTTGGTAAGGGTACAGGTACTGTTTCCGCTGCAGCATTCCACACGGGCAGTAAGAGCATCCAACTGGCGGCTGGCCAGACCGGTTTTGACTACAGTGTTGCTGTGTCCGAGCTGACTGCTGCACGTACGTATACGGCCAGTGTGTGGGTGAACAACCAGGCGGCCCATAATGTGAAGCTGTACTATCAGCTTGACGGCGTACAGAAAACGGTCTCGGCAGCCTCTACTGTGAGCACTAAAACCTCGGGCAACTGGACACTGGTCACATTTGACATCACGCTGAGCGGTGGTACCACGGTACGTGTGTTTGCCAAGAATGACGGTACCGGTACGAGTTATGTTGATGATTTCCGTTTCCATCCAAAAAATAGCGTAAGCTTGGCCTCGGTGTACGATGCAGCGACGGGTGAGCTGACCTACAGCCTAGACCGTAACAACCTCTATACGCGGTATGAATATAATGCGATGGGGCAGCTAGTTGCGACCTACCGTGAGCAGTTCGGCCGTACGCCTTACAAGGTTTCGGAGACGCAGCTGAACTATAGTACCAGGAGTTTTAACGGACTGTCGAACTAAGGTTGTTAACCAAAGATGAAAAGAGAACAAAGACGAACATACAGGTGGGCAGCAAAAGCTGCTGCCCCCTACGCTATAGCGCTGCTGTGCCTTACAGGTTTGAGCGCACAGGGGCAGACACAGATCATTACCCCCGACCCGATCGTTTTCCCTCCAGCGGGCCAGAGCAGCTATGTGCTGTCCCCGGGGCAGAGCCTGGTTGCGCGGAGCGGTCAGTCGGTGACGCTGAATGCGGGTACGACGGTTCAGTCCGGTGCCACGGCATTATTTGAGGTGGACCCGACGATCACAGGTCCCATTAACAACAACCCGAATGCGGACATGAACTGGATCCTTGGGCGGAGCTTCAATGCTGCGGGCCAGGTGGTTTCCGAGGGCAAGGTGTTTTATGACGACCTGGGCAAGGTGCTGCAGACGCAGAGCCGGAACCTGGAGGCGGGAATCGTTTTGGCGAGCGAGCCCTTGTATTCGGTCTATGGCGGGGCTGTAGGGAGTACACTTTCGGCACCGATCGGTGGGAATGAGCTTTTGTATAAGACGAAGTTTTTTACCAATGGTACAGGTACAGCCTATACGTTCCGCAATTTTGGGCGTTACCTGAACAGTGCGGGGACGAAGGTCGACAAGACCTCGAGCGGGGATGCTGTGAACGGGAGCACCACGGGTACGGTCGGCTGGTACTACAGCGCCTCCAATACCCTGGATGCATACCAGGATATCACGACCCATCCCTATTCGCTGGGCACGGATGCCTCCAATGGGAGCGGTATCTTCAGCCGCACGGCCGGAGTCGGCAATGAACTGCGGATGGGCAAGAACCGTGAGGCGGTTTCTTTTTCGGTCCCTGTGACCAAGGAACTTGAGCTATATGAGAGCATCCGGAGCAAGTATTTTACGGATGCTGAGGTCGGTGGCCGTACGGCAGTGGACTCGGCAGTCCGGGTGATGTCGGTCAGCCTGGATGCAGATAGGAATGTGGGAATCTCAGTCTCTATAGATGATCGTCCTGTGCTTTCGGCCCTGGCCGGTACGGAGCTGACTGTTGCCAAGACGGTGAATGTTGCTGCAAACAGCAATGCATATTTTCCGGTACTTGCCTCGCAGTCGGTTAGTTTCAGCGGCGCGGCTTCGAGCCTGGTGAACTATGTATTGAACGAAGCCGTGACAAGTGTTTCCACGGGAGCGGTGACGCTGGGCAAGGGGCTTTATGAGCTGCGGACGACTACCGGGGCACAGGCGGTAAGTTACAGCCTTGGTCTGGGCACGATCTCGATGCACTTCTATGACCAGCTGGGCCGTCTGCGTGCGAGCATCCCGCCCGAGGGTGTGAAGAAGCTGCTGAACGGGGGGCTGGCGAATTATGCCACGCTGGCGAGTGTGCCTTATGTAAAGACCTTCGAGTACAATGCGCAGGGACTGCTAGCAGCGAGCACAAGCCCTGACCAGGGGCGTTCGGAGCTGAAGTATAATACCGAGGGTAAGATCCGTTTCTCACAGAACGCTTTACAGAAACAGAAGGGCAGCTACAGCTATACCAACTATGATACTTACGGAAGAGCACTGCAGTCTGGAGAATACCTTCCCACGGGTACGGGGATCAAGTTTGAGGACCTCACGCAAGCGATGCTGGACGCAGCTGGTCTTCCTTCCACTGCTGGTACGCAGAGCGATGTGAGCGAGATCCAGTACGATGTGGCCAATACCACGCACGGAGTTGCGGGTTATGTACAGGATGCCTACTTTTTGGGCGGCGCTGTAAGTTATACGGCCAAATACAGCCTTTTGACCAACAACGTGAAGGATGCCACCAAACTGGTGAGCCGCAGGTGGTACAGCTATGACGGTGACGGTAATGTGTCCTGGACGATCAGCAATGTCACTGGCCTTGGCAATAAGACAATGGACTACAGTTACGACGAGTTTGGCCGGGTGACCAAATCGGTGTACCAGAAGAATACGGCAGCGGAGACCTTTGTGCACTATTATGAGTATGACCTGAACGGTAAGCTGAAAACAGTGTATACCAATACAACTGACAATATTTCCAGCAGGGTGCTGCATGCCAAATATATCTACGCTATAACGGGAGGATTGAAACGTGTTGAATATGGCGATAAGCTGCAGGGGGTGGATTATGTGTATACGGTTGACGGCAAGCTCAAGAGCATCAACTGTTAATTCTCATTAGAATGCCCCCACTGATTCTCATTAAAATGCCCCCACTAATATGCAAAAATAATCATTCATTATCCTGATCATCTGAGATTTCGTTTTCCTGCTTTCGAGGGCGCCCTCTTCTAGTCCTTGCGGTATCTTCACCAGGAAAAAGATCCTGTAGTTCGATAAGATTTTTTACGCGATAGCTGTTCCCATTAAGTTTTACAATTGTTGCATGATGGACAATCCTATCTATAATAGCAGAAGCAATTACCCTGTCACCGAAGAGGTTTCCCCAGTCTTCAAAGTTTCGGTTTGTGGTGATGATCATAGACCCCGTTTCGTACCTCCTGCGAACGATCTCAAAGAAATCTTCCAGACTGTTCTGCGGCATTTTTTTGAAGCCCAGCTCATCAAGTATCAGCAGGTCAGGCTTTAGATAACGCTGCAATACGGACTGGTAACTTCCGTCTGCCCTTGATGCGAACAGTTTTTCGACCATTTCATTTGTGTGTGCAAACAGTACTTTTTTACCTCTTTTGACCGCTTCAAGCCCGATCGCATGGGCCAGGTGGGTTTTCCCGACACCGGGTTTCCCCATGAATATAGCATTGGAGCGCTGTTCTATGAACCGGCAGGAAGCCAGGTCAAATAATAGCCTTCTGTCCAGGTCCGGCTGGTAACTCAGGTCATAACTGTCCAGGATCTTTTGCGTATCCAGCCGGGATTCCTTTAGCCTGGACTGATAGCCATTGGACTGTCTTTTTACTATTTCATCTTCGATGAGCAGCTCCAGAAATTCAAGGTAGCTGATCTGTTTTTCCAGGGCATGCCTATTCCTCATTTCAAGGTTCTGGGCCATCGTGGCCAATTTTAGCTGGCGTAAATTTGCTAATAATGTTTCCATATTATTTATTTCAGTTTGTTAATCTGTCGTATAGTCCGAGTTCGTGTTCGTATTCGCTGGAATATACCATAGGAGACATTTCCTCGTAATTTTGCTTGTAAAGCTCGTTCTCGCAGATCCGTTTGACCTGCTGGTAGCTGAAGGCTCTGTAATGGAGCGCGCGCTTACATGACAGATCGATCTGGACGTCGGTAAACCGCTTTTTTAATTTAAGTATCCCGCGGGTCATCGGGCTCCAGTGGGTAGGCACCTCCGCCAGAAGATGTTCAAAGAAAAGCAGTGCAGAAGGTCCGATACTTCCCATTAGCCGCTTATATTCTTCTCTGCTGATATTCTTTTTATAATCCGGACGGTGTTCCTCCAGAGAAACGTACATGCCCATCTGTCCGCTTACCTGATGGAGTGCAATGCGGGTGCTGCCGTCAAATATTTTTAGGCAGGTACCGTTGCTTTCGAGCCTGACGGTTCTGCCCGCATAGGCAGCGGGCACCGAATAGTAATTATGGCGGTAGCTCACGTGTGCCAGCCGGGTGACTTTTCTGGATCCGACCTCCAGGATTTCATATCGCACCGGGGGCAATGCAAGCAGTGCATGCTTTTCATACTGTTCAAATACGGCAAGAGGGATACGGCGCGTGGTTCCGTGTACGCGCTTATTGCATGTCTCTTCGTTCCAGACCTTCAGCCCGCACAGCAGATCTTCATAGCCATTGCCATCGAAGCCCTTTAAAAAATTGTTTTTTACATATTTGATAGATGATTCAACTTTGCCCTTGTCCTGTGGACGGCGTGGCCTGCACGCAATTCCTGCACAGCTGTAGTAGGAAAGAAATTCAGAATATTGGCGCTGGAGCTCCGGTTCGTAAAGATCCGGAATGGTCACCCCAGATTTCAGGTTGTCAAGTTTGACAGTTCGCGGAACACCCCCAAAATACTCGAAAGCTTTGATATGGCAGTCCAGAAATTCGTCCACCCGCTGGCTGGTCACCAGTTTATAAAAGCTGTAACGGCTATGGGAGAGAACCATGGAAAACACCCATACTTTTACAGGGCGGCCATTCCTGCGGAAAGTACCCATATATCCGAAATCCACCTGCGCTTCTTCTCCCGGATCGCTGTGCAGCGGCACAAAAACCTCCTGCTTCTTTAATCTCTCGATACTTCTGGCGACACTGGGATAAGATATATCTAAACCGTGCTGCTCATGCAGGCGCTGGTGGATAAGTATAGCGCTCAGTCCCATCTCCTTATATACCTGAATGTCATCGAGATAATCGTCCAGCAGCTTTGGCCTTACCTGAGGCAAAGGTTCCTCTAGCCCACGCTCAAGGGCTTTCTGTATCCGGGAAACGGTCTTGCGGCACATCCCAAGTTCTGATGCTATCTCCCGTATCGATTTCCCGTGGGATAGCAGTGTTTTTATCGTATTATACATTGCCACTTTATACATAATGTCGGACTTTAATACTCCGACAAGTTAAACCTTAATTAAAAACTTAAGGTGGTGGCATTTTAGTGAGAATATATGGGGGTGTTTTAGTGAGAATTAACAATCAACAACGCAAATGTTGGTGCCAATGGGGCGAATGATCCCGGTAAGGACGGTACGGGCAATGGTTTTGCGACAGATGTGTTCAGCCAGAACATGGAGTATTACACCAATGATTACCTGCGTACAGGTACCAATATCAATGGTGTCCAAAATGCATCAGCCCCTGGGAAATACAGTGGTCTGATAAATGGTATCGGCTGGCAGACACAGGTAACACCGTCAAATACCGTGGTTGATCCTTCGGCGATGAATATCTACACCTATGATACCAAGGGACAGCTATTGTCCAATATCTGGGGTACCCCGGATTATGCGACCAAGGTGTTTACGGGAACGGCCAACGTGAACCAGGAGAAGGGGATCAGTTATGACGGCCACGGGAACCTGCTGAAATTGCAACGGACCAATGGTGCGGGTACCTTGGTAAACAACTTTACCTACAACTATCAGGCGGGCACCAACAAGCTGAGCTCGGTGACCGGTTATGCGACATATACTTATGATTCGAACGGCCAGCTGGCCTCGCAGGTGAAGGGAACAGTGGGCATGTACCTGGACTATGATGTCTCGGGCAAGGTGACAAGTATCTACAGTGATGCGGCGAAGTCGGTGATAATGCTTAGCTTTGCCTATGACGAGGGTGGTAACCGGATCATGAAGAAGGACCACCGGACAAATGCAGTGACCTGGTACAGTTACAATGATGCGGGCACGTTGCTGGCGGTGTTTGAGAGCAAAAATGGCGGGGCACTGCAGCTGATCGAGCAGCCGGTGTACGGATCAGACAGGCTGGGCATGCTGAACAGGCTGGGAGGAAACTACAGCTATACGCTGACGGACCATCTGGGCAATACAAGGGCAATTATCAACCGGAACAAGCTGCCCGGAGGTTTTGCGGATGTACAGTACAATGCGGACTATTATCCGTATGGTATGGAGGCCCGTTCAGCGGGTATAGACAGCCGTTATGGATATCAGGGGCTATATGCGGAGAAGGACAAGGAGACCGGATGGAACAACTTTGAGCTGAGGAACTATGACCCGGCAGTAGGACGTTGGCTGACAATGGATCCGATGGGTCAATATATTTCTCCTTATGTGGGTATGGGGAATAACCCAGTGAGCATGTTCGATCCTAGCGGTGGCTGGAGTGATGGTGGTCCTGGTAAAATCGCATGGACAGTAAAATTGAATGAGGTTGTTGTAAATGCAAGGAAGTCGGTATTTAATTCTAGTTTTGTCAAATCTTTAAGGAATTTTCAGACGAACGCGAGTGCCTGGGCTCAGCGGCAGAGTGACATCACCACCCAGATGAGCCGTACCTTTGCGTATGTTACCCAGTCGAGCCGGGATCATATTCGTGGGACCCTAACACCATTATACCAAATATATGGAACGATGGTGTCGATGGGGGGAGGTCAAGCTGGTTATACAAGAGGTTGGATAGGGTTTTCAAAAGGTGTTGAGGTCGTAGAAAATGTTATTAATACGGTTGAAGAAGTTAAGATCATTGAAAATGTGCACGTTGGGGCAATGCAAGGATTGCGTTCTTTTTCCGGGACGGAGAAGGCTATGCAATCAGGTGCTACACCAAATTCGATATATACATATCTAAGTAAAGATGGAAAGGCAGTTTCCAATTATATATATAATGGAGAAGGGAAAGTTATATATCAAGTAGATTTCGGAAAACATGGAAAATTTTTATCCGGTCATGGACATGAAATGCTTACTCCAGGAGAACTTGGAAGTGGTCATACTAATCATATTCCATGGAATGACGTTCCTAGTGAATATTTAAAAATACCTAATGGAGTACAATATTCAGTTCCTCCTGGGGCAATAAAATAAAATTATATGTTTACGGAAATAAAAAATAAATATGAAAATTTTTCTGATTCTCTGATTTCAGAAATAAAATACTCTCAGATTCATAGTATTAGGACGATCGAGATTATTTTAAAGTGTATGAATCGTTTTAGTAATTATGATTATGAAACTATAAAATTAATTTTCGATGATGTTATTTTCTTTCATTTTAAGGAGGAGGAGCGGTATTCAAGTACTGTGATTAATTCAGCATTTTTAAACAATGACAAAGGGATAATTGTCTTTGATTTTTTTCCTCTATTATACGCTGATAAATTGGAAGAAAATCCAGACTCAGATTTAATTGTGAAAAGCAGACTTCTATCTTATATTAAGATAGAAGACGAGCAATAATTTTATTGTAAGTGTGAAAAAGATCGTCATCAGTTGTTCAGAATCTGCGACAACTGATGATTGAGATAATCCAACCTAAGAGGTCATTATCAATGCCTATTAAACTTCTAAAGCAAAAACTGTGACAGAATACTCTAGTTTTGTTTTAGAAGAAAATTTACACAGCTGGAGTGTAATCGCAACAGCTATCTCTGTAATCCATTTCCGATCAATCCTTTGAGCTGTGTACGCTCGTGCAGATCAGCTCGAGTTTTATCAAAACTGATCTGGTTACATTAGAGCTTGAGGGTAGTAATTGGAAAGTGTCCAAATCAATCAATTCTTATAAATAGTATTCAATA
Organism: Sphingobacterium sp. UBA1498; assembly: GCF_002325125.1. NCBI lineage: Bacteria > Pseudomonadati > Bacteroidota > Sphingobacteriia > Sphingobacteriales > Sphingobacteriaceae > Sphingobacterium > Sphingobacterium sp. UBA1498. Next base: position 21,930 of record NZ_DCRG01000011.1, on the reverse strand, counting down.
GCTGGTGGTTTTTCAACTTATGTAGGCAATAAATCACTGGTGAACCATATGTTTATTTAAGGCCACGTCGTAGAATGTGGCTTTTATTTTTTCGTGTTATTGTGAGTTTATAGGTGTGCCAACGGAAATGAGTGTATATAAATGATTAAAATAAAAAAAATACATCGCTATGGATTATTGCAAAGTTTTCTTTGCTTATAGTTTCTTTTTATACACTTATGGATCTTATTAGTGGAAAAATTAAGTGTCTGAAATTCCATCACTGCGCTAGATCTTATAATACGACTTTTTGTTAGTTTTTTTATAATTTCAATTATATATTTTATAATTGTTAAAGTAATCCGAATAAAATTTTGATAGAATATGAATAGAAGAGGTCAATTTTTGAAAAAAATATGTAGATTTTTTCGACACCGTCTCATAAAGTGTGTAAGTTATAAAAATGCGGAGTTCGATCATTTCGGTAGCTGGATTTTTTAGCATTTCTTCTTTCGACCTGAATTCAAATGGTACACCAAATGCATCACCAACCGCAATGCCAAACAATGCTCCATACATTTTATTTTTCGCTTGATTAGCAGCTGTATTAGACTGTATATTCATAAATAATTTGATCGTTGATTCATATCAATATAATAAAAAATATTCACCTCCCCATTCCCGCCATTCACCGAGTTTTCCTGAGCGTTAGTCTAAAGCCGATAGGCTAGGAGAGTATTGTGTCGTAGTTTTGAGTCAACAAATAAGAACAACAGAACTAACACAATAAAATAAAGACATTATGAAAACTTTAGTAAAAACATTCACAGCAGCAGCTTTAATCGCAGTATCAACTTTCGCTATGGCAGCTGAAGGACCTGGAGCAAAAGCAACAAAAGCTAACATTAACCTTTCCACAGCAGACTTCGCTTTAGCGCACTATGTTGCGGTAACGACCGAAGGCGAATCAGCAGGGGTAGAACAATTGTTCGCCGAAGATTTCAACCAAAAGATCCAAGCTACCAATGCACAGTCTAACAGCCGTAGCGAAGTGATTAAATCCTTGAAAAAACAAAAAGGCGAGAAGCTGAACTGTACAGTGAGCACCGATATCATCGAGGAATCTGCAGACTATATGGTAGCTAAAGTAACGTTGAAATTTGAAAATTTTACCAAGACTGACCTGGTTACCTTGGAGCGCGAAGGTAATGACTGGAAAGTATCCAAATCGATCAATTCGTATAAATAGTATTTAATAACAAGTGGTTTGTCAGTAATAAAAGACAAACCACTAGTGAATCATTTGTTTATGAAGACCACGTCGGGAGATGTGGCTTTTTGTTTATTATAAATAGGGTTTAGATATTGTCATTCCTCAAGAGTTTTTTATAAAATGTATGTCGGGGAGAGAGAACCGCATAAAGCATTGCATACAGTTTGCGAGTGTTTTTACAGGCAAGGCAATTGTCTCTACGTTGTGGAGAGAATTGCAAGCGAATACGGCGCTACGTTTTCCGAGAAAAATCTGCGAAGGATAACGCAGTTTGCCAGCAATTTTCCTGATGAAAAAGAATGCCATATCATTGATACGACATTTGAGTTGGATCCGCATTCTGGCAATTATTCCTATCGAACATGCTCTTAAGTGGTTGTCTTTTTGATGACTCGAGATCCTATCTGACATTATCATTTTTTAATCATAATGCAAGGAGCTTTCTATTTGAGCTCTAAAAGTTTTGTTAACCTCTATCGATGCTTTTAATAAAATTGTGCAAATAGGATAGGATGTTTGTTTTGCCTACAGGGTTTTGCGAGTGAGATAATACCTGAGGCAAAACCGGATGTTCCTGCAATAATTAAATCAAAAATATACTTCACAGCATCCTAACCCGACTCTGCTTCTGTGCTGTCAACATTTAATCCCAGATCATGATCAAAAGAGATGATTGACGGAATCCAGTTTGTGGATATATATATAGACCACAAAATCTTGATAATTACTAATAACGGTCCAATTGGTTAGTCAATATGGGACTATTCTTCCTTCGGCATATAGTAAGTCAGATCCGATGGTATTCTGATATCATCCAAAAATACACCTTTAACTTACACACTTTATGATACAGTGTTTATTTCAATAAAAGAGACTTCAATGCGTGATCTATACTATTATTTTATAATACATCATACTTAGTGTTACTGATATGAAATTCCCTAGTAAATAATAGTCATTATATTCTTTCTCTTCCTTTCTTCCTTCCTCCGTTTTTTCATTGTCAGGACTTTTTAGTCTCGTACCGAGTTTTAGGGCGCCGAATAAAGTTAGACTATGTGGAAATCCCGAGATTAGGCTATAGGTGAGGAATGCCCTTTCCAATAGACCTTTTAAGATAGATTTTATGTCAATTAGATTGTTTTTTTTATTTTTCGGAGCAATAACCCAAAATATAAAGGTTATGAAAATTTCGATGGTGATCATTAGTAATATTTTACAAACAGTATTCATAATTTAAGTTTTTAGCTACATTTAATATTTCTTTAACGGCAAAGTATGATGACATATTTAATGTTTTCTCTCTTTTCCATATTAATGATCTATTTTTATTAAGATGTTCAGCCACGATCTTATAATCATAATTTTTCAAAAAGCTTGATATAAGCTTATAATCTTTTCCTAATTTCCATTTATCAATGATGTTTTGATAAATTTCAAATGAATTGTTGATTATTGTATTGCAATTTGCATTATCTATATCTATGTAAAACCTTTCTTCTTTTGATTTATTATTGTTTAATAGTTTCCTGGCTTTTGTCAAACCTTTTCCAAGCATTTCGAATGCTATATGATTATTTATGTTTGTTTCTATCTCACCATATATCAATACATAGCGTAGTTTTAGTGAAAAATTATTATTTATAATAAATTCTTCGAGATCAATAATAACATCGATAGAACTTTTTAAATTTGCTATAATGCCTTGAAACTCATCTCCCAATGTTATTGTTAAAGGCGAAATCAAATGATCAATATATTTTTTATTAATGTAAGAAGTACATTGTTTGAATCGCTCAATTAGAAGTTCCTGATTATGATTGCTACTTCCAATAATATCACTCATTAAAATAAACTGTTTCATTATTTATGAAATTAAAGTATTTGTTTCAAATATAATGAAATAAATATGTTTGTTTCATATTGCAGTGTATAAATAATAATGCACAATTTACTTTTGTCAAGTTCCCGTTATCCCATTCACAAAAGTATCCACAAATCCAACAATCTTATTTAAGATACGATCACCAATCTCTTTGGATTTAGAACGCTAGGTCTTCCGTCGGCGCGAAGAGAAAGAACTTCTTTACGAAGTGGCTCACGCTCTGTGAAAAGGTAGTTTTCGATTATCCTTTCGGTATCTTCTTCTAAGAGGTTCTCAGTTTTGATAAGTCTTGCAATGCGCTTTCTTGTTCTATATTCCAGAATTTCTACTTTTTTTAATAGAGGATTACAGTTCTTAGTGGCATTTGGAATTAAAAGTAGCTAAATTTAAGCCCTAGCATCTTGGTCAGTGGAATTTTTATCTAAAGGCTCTCGATCGAGACATTAAGTGATCCAATGAGAACGCAAGTATTGGTGTTCTATTATGTAAAGATAGTGAGGTAGTTGAATATGCTTTGAGCCGCAGTCTTTTACCAACAGTAGTGACGGAATATAAAACGCAATTACCGGATAAAAAACTACTTCAACAAAAGTTATACGAATTATTTGAACAGGCTGATAATTGTGATATTTAGATTGTTATTGTATACTATATAATGACGGTGAAATCACATCTTATTCACCGACTTTTTCCGACTGTTAATCTACAGCCGTAGGTGGTAGTTAAATCAATGCACAGCAACTTATTCCCTCGTATGTGATCATCCAATGTTTGCTATTCTACTCTTAAACTGTTGACGGGGTTAGCTCTGGCCGCATTGATTGCTTTTGTACATAAGGTAAGAATAGCAATTATCAGTGCTATGATCCCAGCTCCCGCAAGTACCCACCAGCTGACTGAAATTCGGTATGCGAACTCTTGCAGCCACTGGTTCATTAATAGCCATCCTATTGGAAGTGCAATCAGCAATGCTATTCCTACCAGTTTAACTATATCGGAGCACAGCAGATACACCAGATTGCTGAGTGTGGCACCTAATGTTTTGCGTATGCCAATTTCTTTTATCCGTAGCTGAATCGCGAATGTGATCACACCAAATAACCCCAGACAGGCAATAACGATAGACAGGAGTGAAAAAATTAAGAGAATTTGCCCCTGTCTTACTTCCGAATTGTATTGGTCGTTATACGTTTCATCTAAAAACGTGTATTCTAAAGGATAATCCGGGAAATAATTGTCGTATACCTTATTTATATGCGCAATCGTATGTCTCATATTTGTGGATTTCATACGAATATAAATATTATCCATTTCAATTTTACTGGCAGGAAGTTCCATGATAAGAGGATCGATTTTGTGCTGGAGCGAATAAATATGAAAGTCACTGACTACTCCAATAACAGATTTCAAAATGGATTTTCCAGCGTTGTCCCTTCCAAATTCGATCCGTTTTCCTAAAGCATCTGTCCACCCTTGATTTTTTGCAAATGCGGAGTTTATAATCACCGACGAACTATCGGTCGGCATGGCGGCGTCAAAATTTCTTCCCTTAACCAGTTGAATATGCATTGCTGGGATAAAATTAGGGTCGATTTTTAGGGTATTGGCGAGTGTAAAGTTGGGATCAATTTTTCCATTATTTTCAACATTGAAAGTTCCCACGCCAATGTCGTTTTTCCCAATTGGATTACTGGCGAATGCTACATCTGTGATATGGCTATCTTCAAGTAAGCTATTTCTGAGCTCTTCACTTTTATTGCGAGTGGATTCATTGTCCAGATGGAAAACCATGACCTGATTTTTATCGAAACCCAGGTCTTTTGTATTCATAAAATTCAATTGTAGAAAAATGACCATGGTGGATACAATAAGCAATACCGCGATTACAAATTGAAAAACCACGAGCGACTTTCTCAATAGATGCTGTAAGCCATGAGTGCCGATTTGATTTTTTAGAGAAGGAATAGTCTTCAGTCCAGAGAGCACCAAAGCTGGATAAATTCCAGTTACGAACACTAGAAATAATACAAATATGCAAACAAATAACAGTGATTTTCCTATTCCAAAATGCCAGAGATCCAACTGTTTTCCGATCGATTGGTTTAGCCATGGAAGAGAAGTTGATGCCAGCAATATGCTTAACAATGCTGCACAAAAGATGATTAAAGACGTTTCAACAAGAAACTGCTTTGTTAGATTTAAAGTGCTGGATCCGATTATTTTCCGGACGGCAATTTCTCTCATTCTTATTGAAGCCTGCGCCGTTGTGATATTGATATAATTTACGATCGCAATTAAGAGTACTAATGTACCGACAATGGAAAAGATGTAAACATATTTGATATTGCTATTATTGCTAAGCTCATAACTTAGATTAGAATGCAGATGGATATCCGTAATTGGTTGTAATTCGATTTTATAATCAAAATCGAGGTCCCGTCCATGAATATATTTTTTTACGATGTAAGGAAGTTTTTTTTGAAGTTGCGGTAAGTATGACTGATCTTTTAGTAGTACGTAGGTATAAAGGTAAAGTTGATTCCAATCAGGATTAAAGTCTTTTGAAAAGGAACGAATAGCTCTGAAGTTGAAATGTGTATTTTTAGGTACATTTTGTATAACAGCCGTGACAAGGCTGGGTTCAGATTTATTGAAATAAAGCGTTTTATTAACTGCTGTTTCTACGGATCCAAATAATTGTACGGCTAAGTCTTCTGTCAGTACAACAGACTGGGGATTAGTTAATGCCGTTGAACGATTGCCAGCAAGAAAATTATAGTCAAATACATTAAAGAAATTCTTGTCTGCGAGGAAGATTTCGTTGACTTTTGTTTGTTGATTGCCAATGGTAATTATCCCACCGCCCTCGATATCGAATCGGGTAGCTTCCTTCACGCTGGGAAATTCATTCTTGATAACATTGGCAAGAGGCCATGCCGTTCCTGTTATGTCAAATGAACCGCCATCCCATTTTCCGTGGGAAACTACACGATATATACGATCTGCTTGGACAAAATAACGGTCATAACTCAATTCATCATTTACAAATAAGAGGATTATCCAGCATGCAGCTAGTCCCAATGATAGTCCCAGTATATTGATCAGGGAAAAGACTTTGTTTCTGAACAATTTTCGCCACCCGACTTTTAAATAATTATGCATGATATCATAATTTTGATATGTAAAATGTTATTGCATATCATTTATTTAATGCAATAAACTTGAAATCAATTAGTTTTAAATGTTACAATAGTTTTGCCTTAATTATAATTAACTGATTGTCAGCTTTTTGTTTTTTATAAAAGTGTGAATTGTTGTTCGATTGTGAACAGTTGTGTTCGCTTGCGGACGGAAAAATGTTCACCTCCCCATTCCCGCCATTCACCGAGTTTTCCTGATCGTTAGTCTAATGCCCGTAGGCTAGGGACGTAATGTGTCGTAGTTTTGAGTCAACAAATTAGAACAACAGAACTAACACAATAAAAAAGACATTATGAGAACGCTAGTAAAAACATTCGCAGCAGCAGCTTTAATCGCCGTATCCACTTTCGCTATGGGAGCTGAAGGACCAGGAGCAAAAGCAACAAAAGCAAACGTTAACCTTTCCACAGCAGATTTCGCTTTAGATCATTATGTGGCGGTCACGACTGAAGGCGAATCAGCAGGGGTAGAGCAGCTATTTGCAGAAGATTTTAAGCAAAAGATTCAAGCTACCAATGCGCAGTCTAACAGCCGTAGCGAAGTGGTTAAATCCTTGAAAAAACAAAAAGGCGAAAAGCTAAACTGTACAGTAAGCACAGATATCATCGAGGAATCGCCAGACTATATGGTCGCTAAAGTAAACTTGAAATTTGAAAACTTTACGAAAACAGATTTAGTTACCTTGGAGCGCGTGGGGAATGACTGGAAAGTATCCAAATCGATCAATTCGTATAAATAGTCTCCAATAACTAGTGGTTTGGCAATAACAAAAGACAAACCACTAGTGAATCATATGTTTAAGTTTAGTTTAGAAGCCAGATCCTGAAATCTGGCTTTTTTACGTCAAAAGGGCCTGATTCTCATCAGACCCTTTCTCTTAGCGTTTACTTGTACAGCAATTTTTATGTTTCTTATCGTTTCCTCTTTTTTGTTTCGTCATCCATTGTGTTTTGAATACTATTGGATTTTCACTGTACGACGCCAATTTTATGTTGAACCTTTCTTTCGAAAGGTAGCTTGTAGCCGCTTTGTATTGGAAGAACACCTGTCCATTTAAAATAGTTTTATTGGAGTAGATTATTTTTGATAAATTGAGTTAAAATGGAGACAGTGTTATTTCATCAAAAGCTTTTAGAACACTATACCTGTAATTGGGGACAGGAATATAAGATATTGACTTGGCAGCACGGTTCTTATAATGATTTAGGTGATCATTTTCGGATCCTGGAATTTCCCCCAATAACCGAACGCAATATGTGGATTTATGCTACTGTGGGTATGTCTTGTTTGGAAGATGAATTTGCACTCGAACTGCATATGTTTTCTGGTGAGCAAGATCAAATGCTAGTTGAATCATTAATAGTCGTAGCACATTATCATAGATTTGGTGCAAGTTTGGGACATTGGCATACCATCAACTGGGGAAGAGGATGGCGCATGGATTCTTCTTGCTCTTATGGCCTTATTTCGCAGCCTTATCTTGACGGACCCAAACTGGAAATTCTCACCCTAGATAACAATAAATCAGTCCATTTCTATTGGTTGCTGCCTATTACTGAAGAGGAAGTAGCTTTTAAAAAGGAAAATGGTGCAGAAAAGCTGGAGGAAATATTCGAAGAACGAGGACTAAATTATTTAGATCCTTTTAGGAACACTTTGGTTTGAATGCAATAACATCCGGGGATTTAGTAGTCGGAAAATACCAACTTTTCTAAGAAATAGATAGCTATGAAACTACTACGAAATTTTGAATTACACGATATTCTGATTGATTTAGAATCTGGCAAAGAGTTTAAAAATTTGGAGCCAATCACCAATATTTATGGATGGTACAGACAGATTGAGGATGTTTTGACAGCTTTGTATGTAGAGAAAAATGAACTTTACTTTTTGTTTGGTACAACAAAGTTTCAAGTGGGAGAGGATTGCAAAGTGGAGTTGATACAACTCGTGGAAAATACGAAGGAGCTTCTCATTTACCATAAAGAAGATCTAACTGTTAGATTTTCTTTTCCATTTGCTCCTAAATTCAACTATCCAGCGCCATTTGACTCTCTAAATGATTTGGATCAAAATTGGGGATTATTCATTCAAGAAATCTTTAATAATCCAGTACGGAGGAGGAATATGATCTCAAATCTTATGGAACGACTGTAGCAAGCATTTCTTACAGTTAGTCTACGAATCAGCTGATTATTTTGGGCAGGCCTATCCTGGTTCTATTCCCGAAGTTTTCGCTCCCGGTACTGTCTCGATGCAAGGCCGTCTAGAGCATGGAATTTCATTTACACCCGATGCCCAGGAATTAGCATTTGGGATACTCAAGAAGGATGAACGCTATGAAAAGATGATTGTTGAATATGTGGAAAAATATGGGCAAACTACAAAACAGGAGATCGACGATTTAATCTTAGATATTCTTCCTTCGGTATTGGAAAAAAAAAAAAGAAACAGATCAAGATTAGAAATATTGTTTATGCGATGTCTAAAAAGGACAAAACCATCGAAAATGTTGGAACGGATCGCTTTCCAAGACGGTTGCTAAGTTTATCTAAAAATGATAAAGAAAAATAACTTTAGAGACAATCAAGATAGATGTTTAACGTTGATTTTGTTGTAATTGTTTATTTCATAGGGATTTAAGTTTGTCTAAAAAAGTAATATAAAAATAAATTTAGACAAACTTTTAAATATTTGAAGCTAAGGGCTCTTCTTCTCCATCAATCAGTATCTAGTTTTAAGTTTAGTTCCTTGAGAATCTCTATCTCTCGAGCGCTCGACGTTTTATTTAAGCGCAAAATGGCACTAACAAATAGATGGTATAATTAGCTTAGTTATAGATATCAACCTGATAATTCTTTATTTCTGTGCTATAGCCTCAATACATTGCTCCCTTATTTCCCAGAGCTCATCTAAAGTGTATGGAATCTTATTGATCTCGATCCAGCGCGATAAGTAATCTTTGTGATATTGCACTTTAAAGTCATTAATTTGCTCAGGGGTGATTTCGATTTCTTCTAAGAGATCCAGCTCAAATTCGTTTACATTAACACCGATGCCAGTAAAGTCCAAGATCTGATTATGATTTCGCAGATAATTGTGAGCTTCTGGAATATATTTTAAATCATAGTTCGATAGAAGGCCTTTTATCGCAGGAGTATTTTTACTATTCATGGTAAAAATGCCTAATACAAGCCTCAGGCTGCTTTCCCTATTTTCATCCGCCAATCTTTTCAATAGTGCATGTTTTGTACTGCAAGTTCCGCATAACTCATCAAACACAACCAGTTCATTTTTTTTATTATTATTACGTCTATAATCGAGTTTTTCCACCCATTTACAAGCTTCCGCGAAGTTGCTTATAGCTAAATTGATGAATGATCTCGAAATCATTCCATTCATGCCTAAAATTTCAAAATCAGGTGCTTTCATTCGTTTATCGATTGATATATGTTGATGATTTTTCATGATTGGTGACATTAAAATGATAGCCTAATTTAAATAAATTTGCGGCAAAATATCGTCTGTCGGTAATTCCTCTAGCGCAAACCCACGTATTTCCGTACTGCTACAGGCATTAATTTCCCGTTCAGAGACTGGACAAGTTCTGCTGGGTGTCTGTACATTATCTATTGATGATTCGAACGTGGTACGAATCTGATACGAAGCATACTCACCTCCCCATTCCCGCCATTCACCGAGTTTTACCGAGCGTTAGTCTAAAGCCAGTAGGCTAGGGGCCTATTGTGTTGTAGTTTTGAATCAACAAATAAGAACAGAACTAACACAATAAAATAAAGACATTATGAACTCATTAGTAAAAACATTCGCAGCAGCAGCCCTAATCGCAGTATCTACATTTGCTATGGCAGCTGAAGGACCTGGTTCAAAAGCAACAAAAGCAAACGTCAACCTTTCTACAGCAGATTTCGCTTTAGAGCACTATGTTGCGGTAACAACTGCGGGCGAATCAGCAGGAGTGGAGCAGTTATTTGCAGAAGATTTCAATCAAAAGATCCAAGCTACCAATGCACAGTCTAACAGCCGTAGTGCCGTAGTTAAACTATTGAAAAAGCAAAAAGGCGAAAAGCTGAACTGCACAGTAAGCACCGATATCATTGAGGAATCTGCAGATTATATGGTCGCTAAAGTAACGTTGAAATTTGAGAACTTCACCAAAACAGATTTAGTTACCTTGGAGCGTGTGGGGAATGACTGGAAAGTATCCAAATCGATCAATTCGTATAAATAGTATTTAATAATTAGTTGTCTGCTCGGTAGCAGACAACTAGTGAATCATATGTTTAAGTTTAGTTTAAAGGCCAGGTCGCGAGATCTGGCTTTTTTCTATTATAACTGGTAAAATATACAATAAATCATACTAAGGTTAAAAGCTGAATGGCAAATTATTGCGCCCCAAATGGCTCCTGATTTCACTTTGAAGAAGTAAAACAGTCTGCTTACAAAATACATCGAAAAACACCATAAGACAGTAGGTATAAAAAGAAGATGCCAGCCGTCGAGCAGGTATATTAATCCAAAGTGTGCGATATGGGTTAAGGCAAACGCCGAACTATCTAGTATTGATGCTCCACGATTCCCGAATCTCGAAACAAAGGTTTCATGAACTATCCCTCTAAAATAAAGTTCTTCGCCAAAAGGGCTAAATAACATTCCTGTGCCAGCCATGATGAAGAACATTTGCCTTTTTCCCTCTATCGTTAAATCTGTGGGAATCTTATAGGACTTTGAGATATATACATACCAGTTTTGATAGCTGTCCTGATAAAGGGATTTACCCAAGAGGAATAACAGGTAAGCATACAAGCAACCGCTAATAAAAGCTATGGATAACCACTTATAACATTTAGGTTTGTTCCAGCCAATAGCCTTAATTCCTTTTTTATTTAAGAATATGAAAGGAACAATAAATGATACCAGCATTATTAAACCAATAAAACGATAATCGGCATATTGGTTAGCATGGAGCACCATAATAAATCTTGGCACACAAATTATTAGAATTAGAAATAACCCAAACTTCCAATTGAAATCGAGGATACTTTTCCAAAAAGATCTTAAATAAGATTGCATAAAAGATATATTTCTAATGGGTTGCTATAAGATAGCAAAAAACTTTCTCTTTTTACCTCCCTATTCCCGCCATTTACCGAGTTTTCCCGATCGTTAGTCTAAAGCCCGTAGGCTAGGAGCGTATTGTGTTGTAGTTTTGAGTCAACAAATAAGAACAACAGAACTAACACTATAAAATAAAGACATTATGAAAACTCTAATAAAAACATTCACAGCAGCAGCTTTAATCGCAGTATCAACATTTGCTATGGCAGCTGAGGGACCTGGAGCAAAAGCGACAAAAGCAAACGTTAACCTTTCCACAGCAGACTTCGCTTTAGAACACTATGTTGCGGTAACTGCTGAGGGAGAATCAGCAGGCGTAGAGCAGTTGTTCTCCGAAGATTTTAATCAAAAGATCCAAGCTTCCAATACACAATCTAACAGCCGTAGCGGAGTTGTCAAATTAATGAAAAAGCAAAAAGGAGAGAAGCTAAACTGTACAGTAAGCACAGACATCTTAGAAGAATCAGCTGACTTTATGATCGCTAAAGTAACCTTGAAATTTGAAAACTTCACCAAAACAGATCTTGTCACTTTGGAGCGCGTGGGCAATGACTGGAAAGTATCCAAATCGATCAATTCGTATAAATAGAACCTTATCACTGGTGGTTTGCTAATCATAAAAAAACAAACCACTAGTGAATCATATGTTTATTAAGGCCACGTCGGGAGATGTGGCTTTTTTACGTCAAAAGGGCCTGATTCTCATCAGACCCTTTCTCTTGGCGTTTACTTGTACAGTAATTTTTATGTTTCCTATCGTTTCCTCTTTTTTGTTTCGTCATCCAATGTTTTTAACGACAATTGGATTTCACCGTACGATGCCAATTTTTTATGTTTAACCTTTCATTTGAAAGGTAGCTTGTCGCCGTTTTGTATAATAAGAACAAAGGATATTTGAAAATAGTTTTATTGGAGTGATTTTTTTTGATAAATTATATTGACTTATTTAAACTGTATGAAGATCTTGATTATTCTAATGTCATTCTTGTTCGCCCATTCTCCGCAAGAAAATACCTGCAAGTTAGATATCACTGATCTAGTTGTAAACGCAATGAAAATAGGTGAAAGGGAATTTGATAAAGACTTTACAGGGCAGCTGTACCAAAAAAAAGTTGGAAGGTATACCTCTAATGCTTTGATTAATTCTGATCAATAGTTTTTATAAAGTTGTTCCAATAAGAAAGGATGTTTGTTTTGCCTACGGGGTTTTACGAGTGACGTAATACCTGGGGCAGAACCCGATGTTCCTGTTCAATAATTAGATTCACGATATACTTCACAGCGTCATACCCCGACTCTGCTTCTGTGCTATCAACATTTAATCCCAGATCATGATCAAAAGAGATGATTGACTGAATTCCATTTTTGGATATATAGGCCACAAAATCTGGATAAGTACGAATAATGGATGTTAGTTTATTTGTTTTAGCCGTGTCGTGGATATATTGGCGAATTAGAATAATTAAGTAGAAAGAATACATGATTTTATGAGAAGAGTCTATAAATAGATTCCCAGAAATCCTCCTTAAACCCTTCAAGATAGCTTTTAATATAAAAATCAAGATTGATTTTATTAGTAAGATTATTAGAAGAGCTATTAGAAAGATTAGTAGAAAAAATAATTGTAATAGCTAAAATAGCTATGCTTATCACACTTTTCCTTTCAAAACCTTATACTGGGAAGCATTGATAAACTGAACATTTTTGACCTTTATCTTACCATTTTATACTTGTGACAGCTTAAAAAGAATGCTATTTTACAATGTTAATAACATTTATTGCTAATCAGTTAAAAAAAAGCTTAATTTGTAGGTTAAGCCATAGAGATTTTAGATAAATAGATAGATGACTCATACTGCTCATAATAAATTAGTTAGTTTTATTTGGTCCATTGCCGATGATTGCCTTCGCGACGTATATGTTCGGGGTAAGTATCGTGATATTATTTTGCCCTTTGTGGTATTACGGCGTATCGATTCCTTGTTGGAAACGACGAAAGATGCGGTACTCGAAGAAGTACGCTATCAACGGGAAGATGCAGGCCAGATCGAACTCGATCCCGATGGTCTTAGACATGCATCCAAGTATGTGTTCTACAATACTTCACCATGGACAATGGAGAAACTAAAAGGAACAGCAACCAATTCGCAGCAAAAACTGGTGGCTAATTTTGAAGAGTATCTGCTTGGCTTTTCTGCCAATGTGCAAGAGATTATAGAGAAGTTTAATCTTCGTGCGCAAATACGCCATATGGCAGCCAAAGATGTATTGTTGGATGTCCTGGAAAAGTTTACTTCTCCATATATCAACCTGACACCGCTAACAAAGAACGATCCCGAGGGACGTCTGTTGCCAGCATTGTCCAACTTGGGTATGGGGTATGTATTCGAAGAGCTGATCCGCAAATTCAATGAAGAGAATAACGAAGAGGCTGGAGAGCACTTTACGCCACGTGAAGTAATTCAATTGATGACCCATTTGGTCTTCGAGCCGTTAAAAGATCACCTGCCTAATATTATTACCATCTATGACCCTGCCTGTGGTAGTGGTGGTATGCTTACCGAAAGTGAAAACTACCTTGTGGAAGATGACGCCTTTAAATACAAAGGGGATGTCTACTTGTATGGTAAGGAGATCAATGACGAGACTTATGCCATCTGTAAGTCCGATATGATGATTAAGGGCAAGGACCCGGAGAATATCCGTGTTGGTTCGACATTGTCAACGAATGAGTTTTCGGATATGAAGTTCGACTTCATGTTGTCCAATCCACCCTATGGTAAATCTTGGGGTTCAGAACAGAAGTACATCAAAGACGGCAAGGATGTTATCGATAGCCGTTTTCAGATTAAACTTAAAGACTATTGGGGCAACTGGGAAACCGTTGATGCCACGCCACGTAGTTCCGATGGACAGCTCCTGTTCCTGATGGAAATGGTCGACAAGATGAAAGCACCTACTTCCAATAAGATCGGTAGCCGTATCGCGTCTGTACACAATGGTTCATCACTTTTTACAGGCGATGCAGGCTCTGGTGAAAGCAATATCCGTCGGTATATTATCGAGAACGATCTATTGGATGCAATTGTTCAGATGCCTAATAACTTGTTCTATAACACAGGTATAACGACTTATATTTGGTTATTAAACAATAATAAGCCAGCAGCACGAAAAGGACATGTACAATTGCTTGATGCCAATAAGCTGTTTCAAAAATTACGTAAAAACCTGGGGAGTAAGAACTCTGAATTTTCGCCAGCACAGATAGGGGAGATCGTTAAAAATTATCTTGAGAACAAATCGGAGAGCGCGGAGAATGATCTGCTCCAAGTCAAACGCTTTAAGAATGCAGACTTTGGCTACTACAAAGTCAATATCGAACGTCCAAAAAGACTCAAGTCTCAGTTTACCGCTGTTGCTTTGGACGAATTACGTTTTGATAAAGCCCTCAAAGTTCCGATGCAGGCCCTGTACGAAACCTATGGCGACCTAGTTTATACCGACCTTGCTAGTAAAAGCGAAGAGATAAATCATCGTGCTGAGAAAGAAGACTGGGGACTCAACAAAAAGCAGTTAGCTAAGCTGATCGAAGCAGCTACATGGAATAAACCCAAAGCACTATATGATGCTGCCCTTGTGCTCTGGTCGCATATTGGCGATGATGAGTTTAAGGATTTCAATGCTTTTACAACTCTAGTGGATGATACCTGCAAAAAGCATAAGATTACCCTCGTTGCTACGGAAAAGAAAGCGATCTTATCGGCGATAAGCACTTACGATGCCGAAGCAGAGAAAGTGATCAAAAAGATCGAGAAGATTACTGGTGATAAAAAAGCCCAATTGCTTAATCACCTTGGTTGCTCCGATGAGCAATTACCACTATTTGGTTTTTATCCGACGGCTAAAGCAGGGGAGTATACCGTATACGAGACCGAGAGTGATCTGCGTGACAGCGAACAAATTCCATTGGATGAATCCATTATCAGCTATTTTGAGCGTGAGGTACTTCCACATGTTGAGGAGGCTTGGATCAATCTAGATTCTGTCAAGATCGGTTATGAGATCTCCTTCAATAAATATTTCTATAGGCATACACCATTACGCTCGATCGAAGAGGTCAAGGCAGATCTCTTGGCTTTAGAAGAGCAGGCAGATGGTTTATTGCAAGATATTTTAAATTTCTAGGTTATGGAGCCACAAAGTAATCTACTTATTTATCAAAGTGAAGATGGTGTTACTCGTATCGAGACACGTTTAGAGGGCGAAACGGTATGGTTGACATTGGAACAGATGAGCGAACTATTCCAAAAATCTAAGTCCACAATCAATGAGCACGTGCTTAATATCTTCAAGGAAAAAGAACTGGTTGAGGATGAGGTAAAGAGAAAAATCGGAAATTCCGATTTTTCTACCAAGCCCACTAATTATTACAATCTAGATGTCATTATCTCCGTAGGTTACCGTGTAAAGAGTCATCAGGGCACCAAATTCCGTCAATGGGCTACCGCACGCTTACGCGAGTATATCGTCAAAGGCTTTACGATGAACGATGAGTTGCTTAAGCAAGCTGGAGGAGGCAATTACTTTGACGAGTTATTGGCTCGCATTCGTGATATACGCTCATCCGAAAAAGTCTTTTGGCGCAAAGTCTTGGATATCTACGCGACGAGTATTGACTACGATCCTAAGACGGAGGTCTCACAGCACTTTTTCAAAACTGTACAGAACAAAATGCATTTTGCTGCCCATGGAAATACAGCCGCTGAGATTATTTACAAACGCATTGATGCTGATAAACCGAATCTTGGATTAACGAACTTCAAAGGCGAACAACCAAGCAAACAAGAAATACAAGTCGCTAAAAATTATCTGACAGAGGAGGAACTTAACATTCTCAATCGTACGGTAACAGCTTATTTGGAATTGGCAGAATTGCAGGCACTCAATCGTAAGCCGATGTATATGCAGGACTGGATAACACGTTTAGATGATTTTCTACGTATGGTGGGTAATGAGGTTTTGCAACATGCTGGAGCAGTAAGCCATGATCAAGCGGTGAAAAAGGCTGAGTTGGAATATGCCAAGTACAAGGAGAAGACTAAGAACGAACTATCCAAAGTGGAGAAGGATTTTGTCGCCTTTATTGATACCACAGCCAAGAGTCTAGAAAGTAAAAAGAAGAAGTAACATGCAGCGATACGAAAAATATAAAGATAGTGGGATAGACTGGTTGGGCGAGATTCCGGAGCATTGGGATAAAAGTAAATTGAAATATTTGTGTGGTATTTACACGGGTTACACACCTCCGACAGAGAATAAAGATAACTTTCATGAAGATGGGGTTTTATGGGTTAAGCCCAATAACCTAGAGGGATTAAAATATATTTATGAGACTGATGAAAAAGTGAGTTTAACTGCCATCAGAAATGGATATCTAATTCCAATAAATTCTATACTTGTTTGTTCAATCGGAACAATTGGTAAAATTGGAATAGCTGGCGATAATTTGATTACTAATCAACAGATAAATTCCTTTGTGTTTAATGAAAAAGTTAATAGCGGATTTTCAAAGTATATGGTGTTCAATGCTGAGAAAGTATTTGATAAATTTTCAAATGGAAATGTTGTTAAAATAATTAATACAGCTGCTCAAAAAGAAATTGAATTTTGTTTACCACCTGTCTTAGAACAAGAAGCTATTGCTAAATTTCTTGATGATAAATGCGAGAAAATTGATACAACAGTCAATCTAAAAGAACAACAAATAGAAAAACTAAAAGAGCTACGTAAAATCACTATTCACAACGCTGTCACCAAAGGAATTTCACAATTTACGGGAGAGGCTGTTACTATGAAAGATTCTGGAATAGATTGGATAGGTGAAATACCAAAACATTGGGCTATTTTGTCTTTAAAACATTTATCGAGAAGGATAGTTGACGGTGCACACTTTACCCCAACCTATGTAGATTCTGGAGTCCCTTTTCTTCGAGTTACGGATTTATCTAATTCAAGTATTGATAGAAAGATAGACTGGACAAATGTTAAATATATCCCTGAAGTTGAACACAAAGAGTTAATAAAGCGAGCAAATCCAGAAAGGGGGGATATTCTATTATCTAAAAATGGAACGATAGGTTTGACAAGAGTTATCGATTGGGATGAAGAGTTTAGTTTTTTTGTCAGTTTATGTCTGATTAAACCAATAGAAAAGCTGTCAGCAAATTATTTTGAGTTCTTTTTTAATTGTCCAATAGTGGACAGGCAAATTAACGATGGGAGTTCTCGAACTTCGGTAACAAATTTGCATTTGGAAAAAATTAAGGAACTTCTAATAATTCTTCCTCCCCTTAGTGAACAACAAGAAATAGTTTCTTATTTAGATAAGCAAACATCAAAAATAGACAAAGCTATCGCTCAAAAGCAAGAGCAAATTGTCAAACTTAAAGAATACAAACAAAGCCTAATTAACGAGGTTGTAACGGGAAAGATAAAAGTAGCAGTATAATTTTCATTAATCAATTACAAAAACAAGATTTGAATGAAAGGGAAATCTATTTTTACCAAATTAGAAGCGCTAGAAATTGAAAAGCTTATTGAGCAAAAATGCAAAGCATCTTCGGAGAAGCAGAAAGGCATTCGAGATAAGATTCGTAAGTTAGGATTTTATGCGAGTGATTTCGGCGTAGGCAACGGCTACACTGTAAGCGATTTCAGACGAGTCGTCAAGATAGTTAAATCGGCTGATACGATTTTAGCAGAGTGTCAAGCTCCCGTCAAGAGTGTGTTCAACGAGAAGGCGAAAAGTCCAATTTTAGAAAGTAGTTTGGAAATGTTAAGCCTCAATCATGCAGAGGATATTATTACTCAACTAAAAGATTTGGATTTTCAAGGTTTTGTAACTATTAGCCAGCTTAAACAAAATAATAAAATAATACCTCAAACGAAGGGCGTGTATATAATATTAAAAACAGCAAAAAAATACGCTTTTCGGGAAATAGGCTCCGGTGGTTATTTTAAGGGTAAAGATCCTAATGTATCGCTAGATGAATTAAAAGCTAATTGGGTAGATAATAGTCAAATTGTTTATATTGGTAAGGCCGGTTCAACCTCTAATGCATCAACATTACAATCAAGGTTAATTCAATACTTTAAGTTCGGACAAGGAAATGCCGTCGGACATCAGGGCGGCCGATATATCTGGCAATTGGAAGAGGCCGAAGAACTCACTGTGTGCTGGAAAACTATAGAAGGTATTGAACCAGAAACGGTAGAGACAAATTTGATTAAAGAATTTACGCGCTATTACGGGAAGCGACCTTTTGCTAATTTAAAAGATTAATAAATTTATTAGCCAGTAACCATTAAATCCATGACTTCAAAATGTAACGAACAAGCTTTAGAATCCCTTATTGAAAAGGCACTTACAGGATCATCATTGGAAGATCTGAAAGAGCAGGGGACAGCCATTGCAGATGCCAATGACAGATATGGGCAATATCTGTCAGGAGCAAGGTATTATCTAGGCGATGCACTTGACTTTGATAAGAACTATGCATTGGATACATTCCGTTTCTGGAATTTCCTTCAGTATACGCAGGGCAAGGAACTTGCCAAGCTGCAAGTTTATGGCGATTGGAAACTAAAGGTCTTGGAACGCTATGATCGTATGGTCAAGAAATACGGAGTATTGCGCGTGCTCAAGAAAGGACTGGATGTGGACAATGCACATTTTACACTTTTTTATGAAGCACCCAGTGCTAGCAGTGCGCAGGCTGTACGGGATAATTTTGAACATAATCAATTTGCTGTAACCCGACAAGTGCGTTACTCCAATCTCAATCCAGGGGAGGAAATTGATATGGTTATTACAGTCAACGGTATACCACTCTGTACGATTGAATTAAAAAATACATGGACTGGACAGACTGCCGCAGTGCAGGGAATACACCAGTATAAACATACACGTGATAGTAACCAACCTTTATTGCAGTTTGGACGATGTCTCGTACATTTTGCTGTTGATACGGACGAGGTGTATATGACAACCAAACTCCAAGGAAAAGACACCTTCTTCTTGCCGTTCAACAAAGGCGATGATATGGGGAAGGGAAACCCTGTAAATCCTAATGGACACCGTACAGCCTATCTATGGGAAGAAACATTTAGCAAAGAAAGCTGGGCAAGCATTATCCAACATTTTATGCTGTTAGAGGGGAAAGATAGTGATCCACTTAATAAGAAATTCTACATCTTCCCGAGGTACCATCAATTGGATGTGGTGCAGAGACTTATAGCTGATGTGCGTAAAGAAGGAGTAGGCAGTACTTATTTGGTACAACACTCCGCTGGTTCTGGTAAATCCAACTCCATTACGTGGACAGCTTTTCAGCTAATCGAAGTCGAAAATCAACAAGGCATGCCGCTTTTCGATTCAGTTATTGTAGTTACTGATAGGAGGGTGTTGGATAGGCAATTGCGTGATAACATTAAAAGCTTCTCGGAGGTGAAAAATATTATTGGTGCAGCATTTTCCTCCAGTGATCTAAGACTGGCTCTCGAAGGCGGAAAGCGTATCGTTATTACGACCATTCAAAAATTCCCACATATCCTAGAGGACATCGATGACATGAGCGATAAACGCTTTGCCATTATCATCGATGAAGCGCATAGTAGCCAAGGTGGCTCTGCTGCTGATAAGATGAACCAGGTGCTGGGTAAACTTGATACGAACGAAGAGGGAGAGGTTGATGCACAGGATTTGATCTTACGTGCGATGGAGGCTCGTAAGATGCGTCAAAATGCTTCCTATTTTGCTTTTACAGCAACGCCAAAGAATGCTACGCTAGAGCGTTTTGGTACCAAGCAGGCCGACGGATCTTTTAAACCGTTTCATCTATATTCAATGAAACAGGCGATAGAAGAAGGATTTATTTTAGATGTATTGGCGAACTATACCACCTTCCGCAGCTATTACCAATTACAAAAATCTGTTGAGGATAATCCTGAATTCAATACCAGCAAGGCGCAAAAACGTTTAAAAGCTTTTGTAGAGCGTGATCCCCGTACCATACAGGCCAAAGCACGCATTATGCTACAGCATTTTTTGCAGCAGGTTTATTATAAAAAATTGCTCAAAGGAAAAGCCAAAGCAATGGTAGTCACGCAAAGTATCGAATCGGCTATACGCTACTATCAAGCCTTGAAGCTTATACTAGCAGAATACGACAATCCTTTTAAAATTGTTATTGCATTTTCAGGCAAAAAGCTCGTTGACGGTATGGAGTATACCGAAGCATCGTTGAATGGATTTCCAGATTCCGAGACCAAAGACAAATTTGATGAGGATGACAATCGCATTTTAGTTGTTGCCAATAAATACCTAACTGGATTTGATCAGCCTAAGCTGACCACGATGTATGTGGATAAGAAGTTGCAGGGAGTGTTATGTGTACAAGCATTGTCGAGACTTAATCGTTCGGCCAATAAATATGGAAAGAAAACAGAAAATCTTTTTGTATTAGATTTCTTTAATGAGAGTGCTGATATCAAAGCCGCATTTGATCCATTTTATACAGCGACATCCCTAAGTGGTGCTACAGACGTCAATGTGCTGCATGATCTTAAAGATAGCCTTGATGATTCCGGTATTTACGAGTGGCATGAGGTTGAGATTTTCAATACCAAGTTTTTTCAAAGTGTACCGGCAGATCAATTGAGCCCTATTATTGACCAAGCTGCATTACGATTTAATAATACTCTGGATTTAAATGAAGAGCAAAAAGCGGATCTCAAGATCAAGGCTAAGCATTTTGTAAAAGTGTATGGGCAAGTGGCTGCGGTGATCAGTTTTGAGAATATGTTTTGGGAAAAGCTATTCTGGTTCTTAAAATTCCTTATTCCTAAGATGATTGTAAAGCGTAAAGAGGATGAACTGCTGGATGAGTTATTGGATGCTGTGGACCTGTCTACTTACGGTATTGAACGTGTTCGTCTCAATGAATCGCTAATACTTGACAAAGATGAAAGTACATTAGACCCTGCCAATGCCAATCCGCGTGGTGCCCATGGTGGTGATGAGACTGATGCGTTGGATAAGATCATTCGAGATTTCAATGATCGCTGGTTTGCGGATTGGGAAGCAACGCCAGAGGATAAACGCCAAGTATATGAAACTTTTACGCAGCGTATTGCAGACCACCCAGATTATCAAAAGAAGTATGTGGATAATTTGGATCCATATACGCGTGAGCTGGCTTACAAAAAGATTTTTGATGATGTAGCTCTTTCCATGCGTAAGTTTCAGATGGAATTCGCCAAGCGTCTGATGGATGATCAGTTTAAACAGGAGTTTAGGAATAGTACGCAACGTTATTTGGACAGATAAGTGACTTAGATCATGATAAATACTTTCTCATTATTAACGGCACTATGTATCCGTCCTATGAAGTAC
>NZ_DCRG01000019.1:45845-161708 GCF_002325125.1 Sphingobacterium sp. UBA1498 | reverse complement strand
TGTGCCGCAGTCTCGAAACCATGGCGATGTGTGCCGATTTGGTTGGCGAGCCGAAAGACAACCAACACTATCAACAAGAAGCTCAACAACTCAAAGATAAGCTATTTGCGTATTACTGGAACGATCAGAAAAAAGCCTTTGCACATAGTCGTATTGATGGTAAGCAAACCGATAACGTGACACGCTACACCAATATGTTTGCGATTTTTTTTAATTATCTGAACGAACAGCAACAGGCAGGCGTGAAGGCTAATGTCTTGTTAAATGATCAGGTACAACAGATTACTACACCTTATATGCGTTACTACGAACTTGAAGCTTTGTGTGAACTTGGTGAAAAGGACTATGTGATGAAAGAAATGAAGGACTATTGGGGCGGTATGCTAAAACTGGGTGCGACGACCTTCTGGGAAGAATTTAATCCAGCGAAAAAAGGAGCCGAGCACTATGCGATGTATGGAAGAGATTTTGGTAAGAGCCTTTGTCATTCGTGGGGAGCAAGCCCGATCTATTTGCTGGGCAAGTATTATCTTGGTGTACAACCAACGGCTGCGGGTTATTCGCAGTACGAAATCAAGCCCTATTTGGCATCCTTAGCATGGATGGAGGGAAAAATACCAACACCAAAGGGTGAGATTGAACTTTACGTGTCGAAAAACAAGATCAAGGTAAAATCACCTGTTGGAACAGGGACATTAAAACTGCGGAGCAAGGTTGTTCCACGCGTGAAACAAGGTCAAGTAAAACATATCTCAGGAAACGACTATGAACTCGTTTTGGAAAAAGGAATAGCATATGAAGTCGATTACAAATACTAGGTTATATAAAAAAATAGTCGTATCCAAGCTGAGTGTTGCCCTGTTGCTGTCGATGTCTGCGATTTCAGTACAGGCACAAACGGTTGACGGTAAACCGGCGGTCATCCCACCGGTGCCGAATGGTCATATTGCCGCGCCTTGGGAAAATCCGATGATTACTTCCATCAATAGAGACCCCTCACGTGCGACAGGATACTCTTATGCCACGATTGAAGAAGCCTTGAAGAATGAAAGGGTAACAAACAAACGGATGCTTTTTTTGAATGGAGAATGGGATTTTAAATTTGCCTTTAAACCGGCCGATGCACCGCAAGATTTTCATTTATCCGAGGTCAGCGGATGGGACAAAATCCAGGTTCCTTCCAATTGGGAGATGAAAGGTTATGATATTCCCATTTACCGTTCGGCAGTCTATCCATTTAGCCCAATTGATCCGCCGCGCATTCCCAAAGATTACAATGGTGTAGGATCGTATCAAAAGACATTCGAATTGCCCGGATCTTGGGATGGAATGAATATTACCTTACATTTTGGAGGGGTTATCTCTGCCTATCAGTTGTGGATTAATGACAAATACGTAGGTTATGCGGAAGACTCCTGCTTGCCATCTGAATTTAATGCCACACCCTATCTTAAAAAAGGTAAAAATCGCATCTCTATCCAAGTCTTGCGTTGGAGCGATGCTTCCTATCTAGAAGATCAAGATCATTGGCGCATGAGCGGTATTCACCGCGAGGTATTTTTGATGGCCGAGCCAAAAGTTCGTATTGCTGATTTTCATTGGCAGGCAACTTTAGATGCTGATTATCAAGATGCCAAATTCTCGCTTCGTCCAAAAGTTGATAATTTTTCGGGCGACAGCATCAACGGTTTTACNNTCAAAAATCCAAAGAAATGGTCCCCGGAAGAACCTAATCTCTACCGTTTGGTACTGACGCTTTACGACAAAGAAAATCGTTTGCTCGAAGCGAAGACCTGTCAAGTAGGATTTCGGAGCATCGCTTTCTCTCCAAACGATAGCAAACTTCTGATCAATGGTAAAACGACCTACCTCTATGGTGTCAACCGTCATGATCACCATCCTGAACGGGGGAAGGCATTGACACGGGAAGATATGGAAGCGGATATTCGCCAAATCAAACAATTTAATTTTAATGCGATCCGGACTTCTCATTATCCGAATGATCCCTATATCTATGAGCTCTGTGACCGTTATGGTATTATGGTGATGGATGAAGCTAATATGGAGACCCATGGACTTGGTGGAAAACTCATGAACGATCCCTCCTGGCTGGCGGCACTTCAGGAACGTGTCACACGCATGGTGGAACGGGACAAGAATCATCCTTCCATTATCATCTGGTCGTTGGGAAATGAATCTGGAAGAGGTCCGAATACAGCCGCGATGGCTGCCTGGATCCATGATTTCGACATCACACGTCCTGTACATTACGAACCAGCTATGGGGAGCCATCAGTTGCCGGGCTATATTGACCCTTCAGATTCTCGTTATCCAAAATCCAACGATCACGCGCATCGGATTCAAAATGTAAAGGATCAGTATTACGTGAACATGGTCTCTCGATTTTATCCAGGCATTTTCACTCCATCATTACTCTTAAATCAGGACAATGGTGACCATCGCCCGATCCTCTTTGTTGAATATACCCATTCCATGGGCAATTCGACTGGTAACATTCGTGATTTTTGGGATATTTTTCGTGCCCATCCACGTTTGATTGGTGGTTTTATCTGGGACTATAAGGATCAGGCCTTGATTCGCAAAGATTCCGTTTATGGTAAAGTGCTGGCTTATGGTGGCGATTTTGGTGAAAAGGTGCATAATGGAGCTTTTAGCCTGAATGGCATTACCGACGCTTGGGGACGTCCAAAAGCGGCGATGTACGAAAATAAGCGCATCTATCAGCCTGCAGAGGTCACTTTGGTTGATCCAGAAAAGGCCACGGTACAAGTCAAAAATAGATCAGCGGTGCTCAACCTCAACCATTATGATGCTGTCTTATTATTCCGCAGAAATGGGCTGCTGGTAAAAGAAGTGCCGATATCGGCCATGAATCTGGCCGCAGGCGATTCTGCGCAGGTAAGCTTTGCCAAATATTTACCTTTCAAGCGTGCCGCAGATCAGGAATATCAGCTTGATATCCAATTCCGTCTACGCGAAGCGACTGCATGGGCTCCAGTTGGATTTGTGGTCTCTTCATCGCAAGTACGCTTGCAGGAACAATCCAATGTCCTACGACCTTTATCATACAAAGGAGGTCAATTGATCAAAACAGAAACTGCCGATAAGTATCAGATCGCAGGCAAAAACTTTCAGGTTAGCTTTGACAAATCGACTGGAAGTTTGACTGCGTTTAATTACAAGGGACAGGAAATAATCAAAGATGCCATTCGCCCAAACTTTACGCGGCCGGCTACGGACAATGACCGCCGGGGCTGGAAACCGGAGAAAAAACTAAAATACTGGTATGGCACACCAAAAGTAGTGTCGGTAAACGCGCAGGAAAAAGATCAAGGGTATGAAATACAGACACTGTATGCCCTTGCAGCTGATTCTGCACAGGTAAAAGTGATCTATACGGTGAAAAATCCAGGTATTGTGTCAGTAAACTACCAGTTGCAGGTGAAGGCTGGATTACCTAATATCCCAAAAGTTGGGCTCCAAATGGGTATCAATCCGACATTTGACGATATCCAATATTATGGCCTAGGGCCAATGGAAAACTACCCTGATCGTGCTTATGGATTTGATCTTGGTGTTTATCACATGAATATCGATCAATTGATGGAGCACTACCTTTATCCGCAGGAGAATGGAAATCGGATGGATGTACGTTGGATGCACCTCAAAAATAGAAATTCGGGTCTTTTGGTTGTCGGCAAACAGCCATTGCATATGAGTGCATGGCCTTATTCACAAAAAGCGATTGTCGAAGCAAAGCACTGGTTTAAATTGAAAAAGGAAGATAAAATTACCTTAAATGTCGATTTAAAACAGATGGGGGTCGGTGGAAATGATACTTGGACAGATGTGTCGCAACCGTTGGAAAAATATCAGATTCCAGCACAAGACTACAATTATTCCTTTTATTTGATTCCGACAGATTTGAATCAATCGATCGAGGATTTTGTAAAATCTAATTAAATAAATGAAGATTAGCAGGAAGATATCCAGTAAGTAAAGTTAAACCCTGTAGGTGTCGACTAGTTGAAATGACGTGATAAGGGAGATAAATTTAAAAGTGAAAGAAATAGGCTGTCCAACCTTTTTGGATAGCTTTAAAGAACAAGATAAGATATGACGAGGATTAAGTTGCTATTAGGGACAAGTCTTCTTTTTGGCTGTTTGAACAGCAGTGCACAGATTAAAGGTATTCCAACGGCATTAGTTCCTTTGGATCAGCGTTCGTTTGAACAGGCAAAACCTTGGGTGTTTTGGTACTTTATGCATGCCAGTTATTCCAAGGAAGGGATTGCAGCAGATTTGAAAGCGATGGCTGAAAATAAGATCGCAGGAGCCTATCTAGCACCGATCAAGGGCAAAACCAATCCGCCGCTTTTCAATCCGCCAACAGAGTCTTTGACACCCGAATGGTGGGATATGTTTGGATACATCGTTGCCGAGGCAAAAAAATATGGATTAAAGATCGCTTTGTTACCTAATGATGGATTTGCGACCGCTGGTGGACCATGGATTAGTCCAGAAAAATCGATGCAAAAATTGGTTTATGCAGATACCGTAGTCAATAGCAAGGGCGGGCGATCACCTGGTATTCAATTGCCACAACCCCAAACGCAACAAGGCTATTACGAAGATATCGCTTTATTTGCGATGCCATTGACCCACTCGCCGCGAAAGAGCTTTACAGAGCTGGTACAGGTAACCAATAGCTATGGCGAAGATCTAAAACGATTGGCTGAAAGGGGCAACAAACAAAATTTTGCAGCAGCTGCGCCAGGATGGATTCAATATGCTTTTGAGCGGCCCTTCCCTTGCAATTCATTGAAAATTGAATGGACAGCATCCAATTACCAAGCGAATCGTCTGCAAGTTTGGGCCAGCGATGATGGCTTAAATTTTCGGAAGATTACACAATTAGAATCCCCAAGAATGGGCTGGTTGGATTGGGATAATGGTGTAACACATCTGATTCCCTACACCAAAGCGAAATATTTTCGCTTCGTATACGATCCCACAGGAAGTGAGCCCGGAGCCGAAGACCTTGATTCTGGTAAATGGAAGCCTTCCCTAAAATTGAATGGTATCAGTCTGTTTGAAGAAGCGCAGGTTCATCAGATCGAAGGCAAGACAGGTGAAATATGGCGTGTTGGCAAAAAGTCCGACCCAAGCGCTGTTGTGCCGAAAGCTATTATTGGACAGCAACAGCTTATCCGTTTGCCTAAGCCGGATCAAGCGGGTCGTGTCGACCTGACATTACCTGCAGGAAGGTGGAAAATATTACGGGTGGGACATACCTCTACTGGCCATAAAAATGAAACTGCTGGTGCAGGAAAGGGCCTAGAATGTGATAAGTTGGACGCAGCTACTGTCGCTTTTCAATTTGATCAGTGGTTTGGAGCAGCCAAAAAGCATGTAGATCCACACTTGTCTAAAGAAGTTCTCACGGTATTTCATATTGATTCTTGGGAATGTGGTAGTCAAAACTGGACCCGTAGTTTTCCGGATGAGTTTTTAAAACGCCGGGGCTATGACCTGACTAACTATCTCCCGGTTTTAGCAGGTTGTTTTGTGAATAGTGTGGAAGATTCCGAAGCCTTTTTGCAAGATTACAGACAGACCATCAGCGAACTGTTACAAGAGAATGGCTATGCGACATTACGTCGAAAAGCGGATGAATACGGTGTTGAATTTACAGCAGAAGCCACTGCTCCTGTGATGGTCGGTGATGGTTTGGCACATTTTGCTTCAACCGACCGTCCAATGGGCGAATTTTGGTTCCGAAGCCCTTCGCACGATAAACCAGCGGATATCTTGGATGCCATTTCGGGAAGCCATATTTATGGTAAGCGCGTTACCATGTCGGAGGCTTTTACCCAGATCCGTGCACAATGGGATGAACATCCGCGGCTTCTGAAAAGTCTTCAGGACCGAAATTACGCCTTGGGCATCAACAATCTGGTCTACCATGTGTATGTGCATAATCCCTGGATGGACCGTAAACCTGGTATGACCATGGACGGTATCGGAACCTATTTTCAGCGCGATCAAACGTGGTGGAAGCCTGGTAAGGAATGGGTTAATTATGCAATCCGTTCACAGCAGCTACTTCAATATGGAGTACCCGTACGAGATGTGGCTGTGTTTATTGGGGAGGAGATTCCAAGAAGGTCTGTACTCCCAAGTGCTTTGATCGATTTCTTACCCGGTATTATTGGTGAAGCCCGTGTTCATCGGACAGATTCTTTGTTGGCCAATGTCGGCCTACCCTTACAAAAAGTTGCAGGTGTGACTACAGGAGCCAATATGTATAGACCCGAAGATTGGGTCGATCCACTACGCGGCTATGCCTACGATTCCTTCAATCCCGATGCGCTTTGGAATCAGACTAGCGTACAGGACGGTAAGGTGATTTTTGCGAATCATATTGCTTATGCTTTACTTGTGATGCCTGGAGAAACAGCATTAAATCCGAATGGTAGCCAATATTCCCTTCGTACGCTAGAACGCATCAGGAGTCTTGTCAATCAAGGGGCTACGGTGCTCTTCCAAGATATTCCACAGACATGGCGGGGCAAACTGACCGATGACAAAGTACAACAGTATCGCATTTTGCTTGATGAGTTATTCACTGGGCTAGAGCCATTCACAAATACAACATTACAAACGAAGCAGATCGGCAAAGGTCGCGTACTTGTTGGAAACTATAAATCCAAAGATTTTAGTCCTCTCAATATTGCTCCCGATGTGCTGATTAACGAAGGGCACAATCCACATATTTCTTGGAACCATCGCCGTTTCGATGGTGGTGATTTGCTTTTTGTAGCCAATCAAGATAGTTTAGCGCAAAAGGCAACTTTATCTTTACGGACAAAAGAAAAATATGCCTACCGTTACGATCCTGTAAGCGACAAACTAGCGGTTTTACCGTTTAAAGTGATCAACGATAGGACCGTTATCGAACTTTCGTTTGATGCGTATCAATCTAGCTTTGTATTGACCAGCGATAAAAAAATAGATATACCGACCTATCAATACTCCGGAAAAACAGCTTTGACAGGACCCTGGTCATTTACGGCTGATGGGTTATCCGGCAAGCAAGCAATTAAACAGCAAGAGCCTCAGTTTTGGACAGCCAGTGCAGACGATGACATTAAATATCATGCTGGAGCAGGAAGTTATCAAACGACCATTCATATCCAAAAAATAGCTGAAAAGCAACGCGCTCATTTACAATTTTCGGCCATTGAATCTATGGCAGAAATCTTTGTCAATGGACAATATGCTGGGGTTGTCTGGACAAAACCTTATCAGATCGATGTAACTGATTTTATCCGGCAAGGTGATAATAAAGTACAGGTCAAGGTCTATAATATATGGGGGAACCGTTTCCTTTATGAAAAAGAGAATACAACAGTAGAAAAGAAAATACAGACAACAGCGTCAGACAAGTTCCTCAAAGGCTTATTACCTTCCGGATTACAAGGGAAAGTTGACTTACTGTGGTTAGATGCAAAATAAAGAAATCATGAATACGAAGCACAAACTAATGATCCTGGGGCTCTTCTTCGCGACGGCCTGTCAAGTCCAGGCCCAGGAAAAGTCTATTACCAATACGGGGTCGAGTCCCCAAGCTGTTCAAAACGCAGTTGATATGGGCGACGTGAAATGGACGAAAGGCTTTTGGGCGGATCGTACCAAATCGTGTTATGAGCAGATGGTACCGCAACTCTGGCACGTTTATACCGATGCCTCCATTAGCCATGCTTATCGTAATTTTGAAATCGCCGCGGGATTGGAAAAGGGTGAGCATAGCGGACCATCTTTTCATGACGGCGACTTCTACAAAACATTAGAAGCAGTCTGTGCACTATATGCCCAGACAAAAGATAAAAAGCTGCTTCGGATGATAGATGAAGTGACTCCTGTGATCCGAAAAGCACAACGTACTGATGGCTACATCTATACGAAAGCGACAATTGATCAGGAACGTTCGGGAAAAAATATTGAATTTCAAGATCGTTTGAGCTTTGAGTCTTATAATATTGGACATTTAATGACGGCCGGATGCATACATTACCGGACAACGGGACAACGGGAACTATTGGATATTGCAATAAAGGCAGCGGATTATCTGTATGGGTTTTATAAAAAGTCCAATCCAACTTTAGCCCGAAATGCAATCTGTCCCTCTCATTATATGGGGACCGTCGAGCTTTATCGGACGACCAAAGACCCAAAATATTTAGAATTAGCCAAGCATTTAATTGATATTAAAGGTGAAATCGAAGATGGAACGGATGATAACCAAGATCGCATTCCATTCCGTCAGCAACATAAAGCTACGGGACATGCCGTAAGGGCGAGCTATCTTTATGCAGGTGTAGCAGATTTATGCGCTGAAATTGCAGATACAACGTTGAGCAACCGCCTTTTTGAAATTTGGGACGATGTCACGAAGCACAAGATGTACATTACAGGCGGTCTGGGATCGCTGTATGATGGTACCTCACCTGACGGAACTTCCTATAATCCTAGTGAGGTACAGAAAATCCATCAGGCATTTGGGCGGGATTATCAATTGCCCAACTTAACGGCGCATAATGAGAGCTGCGCAAATATTGGCAATATGTTGTGGAATTGGCGCATGGCAAATTTCACGGGCGATGCAAAATACATCGATGTATTGGAACTGGCACTCTATAACAGTGTGCTGTCTGGGATCAGTTTAGATGGTGACAAATTTTTGTACACCAATCCATTGAGTTATTCATCCGATCTCCCTTTCCAGCAGCGCTGGTCCAAAAAGCGAGTTCCTTATATCTCGTTGTCTAATTGTTGTCCACCCAATATCGTTCGTACGATTGCAGAAGTAGCCAACTATGCTTACGGACTATCCAAAGATGCTGTTGCAGTCAACTTGTATGGCGGAAATGAATTGAATACAACATACCAAGGCAAACATATTTACATTGTACAAGAATCCAGCTACCCATGGGAAGGATCCGCCACCTTTATCCTAAAAGAATTTCCTTCCAGTTATACCCTGAAACTCCGGGTGCCGGGTTGGGCTGGGAAGGTTGAAATATGGAAAAACGAAACGAAAATCGAAGCACCGATGGAGAAAGGCTATGCCATATTAGCTGGATTGTGGAAGAAAGGTGATCGCGTTACCGTCAAACTGCCGATGGAGGTTGCTCTGATGGAGTCAAATCCACTTGTTGAGGAAACGCGTAACCAGGTTGCAGTCATGCGTGGACCGATCGTGTATTGCCTAGAGAAGCAGGATGTGGCTGCGGATGTCAATATCTTTGATCTGAAAATGAAACAGGGTGAACAGTTTGTGCCGAAAAATGAAAATATCTTAGGGCAGGATATTGTCTTGTTGGAAGGAAAAGCCTATCGTACAAATAGCACGAAATGGAATTCACTATACCGTAAAACTTCCGATGGAAAGCCTGAAACTATCCCTGTGCGTCTGGTACCCTATTTTGCTTGGGGAAACCGTGCATTTGGTGATATGAGCGTTTGGATGCCAGTATTTTAATGGGATAAATCGTATGAAGATGAAAACTTATTTTTTTATGATCGTATTCCTATTGGCACAATTGGAGAGCCAGGCGGAAGTCCGTTTATCGGCGCTCTTTACCGATGGAATGGTGCTGCAGCAACAAAGCAAAGTCCCTTTTTGGGGCTGGGCAGAACCGCAGGCAACAATAACCGTACAGACCTCCTGGAATGGGCAGAAATATCAAGCGAAAGCAGATAAACTTGGCAAATGGAAAATTGTAGTACAAACACCTGTAGCAGGCGGTTCTTATCAGATCAAGGTCTCAGAAAAGAATAGCATTGAACTCCATGATATTTTAATTGGTGAAGTTTGGTTATGTTCGGGCCAGTCGAACATGGAAATGCCTTTAAAAGGCTATCCAGGGCAACCGATCCTCGGTAGCACCGAAACGATGATGGATTCCAAAGACGATCAACTGCGTATCTATACCGTGCCTCGCAATCCACAGATTCAGCCCGCAGCTGACAGTAAACCAAGTGTTTGGAAGAAAGCTGAACCGCAATCCGTGGTCGGTTTTAGTGCAACGGCCTACTATTTCGGACGGCAATTGCGCAAAACTTTAGGGGTGCCTGTTGGTTTGATTCATAGCAGCTATGGTGGTTCAACTATTGAAGCCTGGATGGAGGCATCCTGGTTGGCAGATCAGAAAGGTCTGCAGATCCCTAAAGAAGAAGAGGGACTGAAAGATAAAAACCGTATTCCGACCATGTTGTACAATGGTATGATCCATCCTATTGCAGGATACGGTATCCGTGGCATGATTTGGTACCAAGGAGAATCTAACTACGATCGTCCAGAGCAATATGAAATACTATTCCCCCGGATGGTTGAAAAATTCCGTGCGTTATGGGGAAATAATAAACTTCCGTTTTATTTTATGCAAATTGCACCATTTGATTATGCTTCATTGCCGCCTTATCATGTTGGGGGAAAATACAATTCGGCCTATCTACGCGATGCACAACGTAAATCTTTGGATAAAATTCCGTATTCTGCAATGGCCGTCACCTTGGATTTGGGCGAACAGAATTGCATCCACCCATCACATAAACAGCAAAGTGGCGAACGATTGGCCTACCTTGCACTGCATGATAGCTATGGTTTTGAGACGTTAAATCTCAAAAGCCCCCTATATGAAACGTTGGAAATTAAAGGCAGTACAGCGATACTTTCTTTTAAGGATGCACCATTGGGGCTAACATCATATGGTAAAAAAGTGGAGACTTTTGAAATTGCGGGTAAAGATCAGGTTTTTTATCCTGCAGAGGCTGTTTTTAAGGGAAAGAGTATTGTGCTCGTGTCGCCAAAAGTTAGTGAACCAGTGGCTGTGCGTTATGGTTTTAAAAATTTCGTTGTCGGAGATGTGTTTGGAGCCAATGGCTTGCCCTTAAGCTCTTTCCGTACGGATGATTGGTAAATAGAAATGATGATTGAAAAACGTATTATAGGCGTCCTATTTCTAGTAGCAACCTTCTTAAATCCAGCCTGGGCGCAGGAGTTCAACTGGAAGGACTACAATGTAACTTGGTCCAGGCAAAGCAAGAATTCATCTGAATCCATGCCTGTAGGAGGTGGAGATATTGGATTGAACGTTTGGATGGAGAACGGTGAACTACTTGTGTATTTAGGGAAGACCGGGGCATTTGACGAGAACAATACCCTGTTGAAGCTTGGCCGTATTCGACTTCGTCTCTATCCCAACCCGTTTTTGGACGGAAAATTTCAACAGGAATTGCAGTTGGAAAAGGGACACATTGTTCTGAAAGGGGAGAACAGAGGAGTGAAGGCTGAAATATTGGTTTGGGTGGATGTTTTCAATCCTAATGTCCATCTTGAAGTGAGCAGCAACCGGAAGGTTAAGGTGGAAGCAGCTTACGAGAGCTGGCGTTTTCAGGATCTGTTTCCTAAGAAGAAGGAAAATAATGCGAATTCTTGGAAGTGGGCACCGCCAAAACCAGTGGTGACGCCTAAAGATCAGATTGTGGCAGAAGCAAACAATATTATTTTCTATCATCAAAATCAAGCGACTACAGCGTTTGACCTTGTCGTCGATCAACAAGGCCTGACAACCATTAAAGATTCGTTATATAATCCCTTGAAAAATAGGATTTCAGGCGGTCTTTTAAAAGGAGAAGATTTTGTATACGCCGGTGAGCGTGCCGGAACCTATATGAATACACCATATCAAGCTTGGGTACTCAAAAGTAAAGCCGCAAAAACCAATCATGCACTTCAAGTTACGCTTCACGTAGGACAGCAAGCAGACCTAAAGCACTGGAAAGCAGAACTGGAAGATCTGGCTACGCCCAAACCTAGCTTTGTGTCGCTCAAACGGGCGACGGAATCCTGGTGGAAATCTTTTTGGGATAGAAGTCATATCGTTATCCAGCCTGGCTTAAAAGATCCCCATAATGAAGCTTGGCAAGTCGGCCGAAACTATCAGTTGTTTCGATTTATGCTAGCTTGTAATGCTTACGGAGATTATCCAACAAAATTTAATGGCGGTTTATTTACCTACGATCCTGTCACGATCGATAGTACGTTTACGTTCACACCGGATTTTCGGAATTGGGGTGGAGGTACCCATACCGCACAAAATCAGCGCTTAGTGTATTGGCCATTATTGAAGAGCGGTGATTTTGATCTAATGCCGGCGCAGTTTAAGTTTTATCAACGCCTTTTGAAGAATGCCGAATGGCGATCCAAATTTTATTGGGGGCACGCTGGTGCCAGTTTTACAGAACAGATCGAAAATTTTGGTTTACCCAATCCTGCTGAATACAATTGGAAACGGCCCAAAGATTTTGATAAGGGCCTCGAATATAATGCCTGGCTGGAATACGAGTGGGATACGGTGCTGGAGTTCTGCATGATGATACTGGAAACAGAACGTTATAATAAGTCCGATATTCAGACTTATATTCCGTTGATAGAAAGTTGTCTGCGTTTTTTTGATGAGCATTATCAATACCGGGCTCGGCAACGGGGTAGCAAGGTATTGGATGATGCAGGTCATCTTGTACTATATCCTGGCTCTTCTGCGGAAACCTATAAAATGGCCTATAATTCGGCAAGTACAATTGCTGCTTTACAGCAGGTAACCAAGGGATTGCTGGCATTGCCCAAGGGGTATATCAACGCTGAGTCGCGTGGTTATTTTCAGGGGTTTTTAACCAGAATCCCACCTTTGCCACAGCGTGAAATCGGGGGCAAAAAAATGCTGGCTCCAGCGCAGCTATGGGCCCGGATCAACAATACCGAATCCCCGCAGCTCTATCCTGTATATCCTTGGGGAATTTATGGTATCGGTAAAGCAGATATCGATATTGCCCTCAATACGTACACCTATGATCCCGATGTGCTTAAATTCAAAAGCTATGTTGGCTGGAAGCAGCATAATATCTTTGCTGCACGCCTTGGGTTGACCGACGAAGCGAAGCAATTGACCCTCTCGAAACTAAAAAATGCAGAACGGCGATTCCCCACCTTTTGGGGGCCAGGTTTTGATTGGGTTCCGGATCATAACTGGGGTGGTTCGGGCATGATCGGCTTGCAGGAAATGCTTTTGCAGGTAACAGATGATAAAATTTATCTTTTTCCAGCTTGGCCCAAAGATTGGAATGTGGATTTTAAACTACATGCGCCAGGGCAGACTACCGTTGAAGGAAGATTAAAGGACGGTAAATTATTGGAGCTAAAAGTTTTTCCAAAAGAAAGAGAAGCGGCAATTGTCAACCTATTGCAATAGCCGCTTCGAAATTGTTAGCGAAACAACGTCGCGTATTAACCCATTGTAACCATTAAATTGAGCGCTGAAAAACAAGAAAATAGACGTTTGATGCCTTGACTCCTAGGTCAATACACACGATGTCTAAAATATTAATAAAGGGGCTATCCAAGAAGATTGGATAGCCCCTTTTGTTTTTTTTTATACAAAATCGGGTCGTTCATAACAGTGCATAACAGTTCTGAAAAACCAAAGAATTATCTTAGTTGCTAAGAACCTAAATAACGTTTATATGAATGCAGTTTTCGGAGTTATATTTCATTTCATAGGCGGATTCGCTTCTGGAAGTTTTTATGTGCCGTACAAGAAAGTAAAAGGATGGTCCTGGGAATCCATGTGGATTCTAGGCGGACTTTTTTCGTGGATTATTGTTCCGCCCATAGCGGCGATGTTGACGATACCCAATTTTATTGAGATTATTAAAAGTGCGAATAACACGATATTAGGTTACACATTTTTGTTTGGTTTGCTTTGGGGCATCGGCGGTTTAACTTATGGTCTTGGTGTACGCTATCTTGGAGTATCCCTGGGTAGCAGTATTATTTTGGGCCTGAGTATGGTGTTTGGTTCTTTAATGCCCAGCATTTATTATTTTTTTAATAAAGCAGAAGGCAAGCATGGCATAGATTATTTTTTTACAACCCAATCCGGTATTTGTATTCTCCTTGGTCTTTTAGTCTGTGTGCTTGGTGTATATCTATGTGGTAAGGCAGGTGTTTCTAAAGAGAAACATATAACCTCCCTATCCACAGCGAGCAAATCCGATTATAATTTTGGTTTAGGAATTGTAGTAGCTATTGTTTCAGGGATACTAAGTGCTTGTTTCAATTTCGGGATTGAAGCCGGAAAACCCATGGCCGATGTGGCAAATACATTGTGGAAGTCTGTTAATCCAAACCAAGGCGAATTTCTTTACCAGAATAATGTCACCTACATTGTGATACTTTGGGGTGGGTTTACAACAAACTTCCTATGGTGCCTTTATTTGTTGATTAAAAACAAAACGTTTTCGGATTATACGAAATCAAAAGCACCGAGAGGCAAGAATTTCCTTTTATGTGCTTTAGCAGGAACCACCTGGTATTTACAGTTTTTCTTTTACGGTATGGGAGAAAGCCGTCTTGGAAACGGCGCTAGCTCTTGGATCCTACACATGGCCTTTATCATTCTTATTTCCAATGCATGGGGCGTAGTGCTCAAGGAATGGAAAGGTGTCGATCGTTCGACGTATCGTTCAATCATAGGAGGAATTCTAACCATTATCATCTCTATTTGCATTGTAGGGTTTGCGAAGACATTAGAAAATTAATATTTAAATATAGAAGCAGTGAAAACGTACAAACATGTCAATTATTTATGGGACGATGAGAAAGCTCAGGCACTAAGGGGTGATGAAGTAGCTTTGTTATTATATCGTTCAAATATTCTAGGTGCAGATTTAAGAATTACAAATTATGGTGGAGGGAATACATCTTGTAAAGTAGTGGAAAAAGATCCCTTGACGGGAGAAGAAGTAGAGGTGATGTGGATTAAAGGGTCTGGTGGAGATATCGGAACGTTGAAAAAGTCAGGTCTGGCAGCGCTTTATTTACAACGTCTTCGCAATTTGGAAAATGTCTATCGTGGTCTTGAACATGAAGATGAAATGGTTGAGTTATTTAACCATTGTATCTATGATTTAGCATCAAAAGCCCCTTCTATCGATACACCTTTACATGGGTTTCTGCCGTTCAAACATATAGATCACCTCCATCCAGACGCTGCAATTGCGATTGCTGCGGCAAAAGATGGAAAGAAAATAACCCAAGAATTGTTTAATGGAACTATAGGATGGGTGGAGTGGCAACGCCCTGGGTTTGACCTAGGTTTGCAGTTGCGTGCTTGTTTAGAAGAAAACCCAGGTATCCGTGGTATTATGTTGGGCTCACATGGCTTATTTACTTGGGGAGATACGGCTTATGACTGTTATATCAATTCCCTGGACGTCATCGAAGCTTGTGCGGAATATCTTGAGCAAAACTATGGTAAAAAAGCGCCTGTATTCGGGGGGCAGCAAGTAACTAGTCTCAGCAAGGAAGAAAGAAATGCACAAGCAGCCAAACTCGCTCCTATTTTAAGAGGTTTTTGTTCCAGTGAGCGCCACATGATCGGGCATTTTACAGATGATGAGCGCGTATTGGAATTTATCAATTCAAATGATTTAGAACGTTTGGCTCCGCTTGGTACCAGCTGTCCGGATCACTTTTTAAGAACGAAAATTCAGCCGTTGGTATTGAATTTGGATAAATCACAAGATTTAGACAACGTGGAGGAGTTAAAAGCAAAGTTAACGCCCTTATTTGACGAATACCGTGAGATGTACGCGCAATATTATGAAAACTGCAAACATGAAAATAGCCCAGCAGTGCGAGATAAAAATCCGGTAATTGTTCTATACCCTGGAGTAGGAATGTTCGCATTTGCGAAAGACAAACAGACAGCACGCGTAGCAGCAGAGTTCTATACCAATGCAATCAATGTTATGAAAGGAGCAGAAGCAGTGAGTGAGTACACCGCTTTGCCCCGTCAGGAAGCATTCGATATTGAATATTGGTTATTGGAAGAAGCCAAGCTTCAGCGTATGCCAAAGCCAAAAGCTCTGTCAGGGAAAATTGCTTTGGTCACTGGAAGTGGGGGTGGTATCGGTAAAGCGATTGCAAAAAAGATGGCACAAGAGGGGGCTGTTATCGTGTTAAATGATATCAACACAGAACGTTTGGAGTCAAGCAAAGCCGAGTTTGTAGCCGAGTTTGGAAAAGATGCAGTCATCGCTACGAGCCTCGACGTAACCAATGCGAATTCGATCAAAGATGCTTTGAAAGATGCTACGCTAGCATTTGGTGGTATTGATATTGTGGTCAACAACGCCGGATTATCGATTTCGAAAACAATCGAAGATCATACGGAGAACGATTGGGACTTATTATATAACGTACTGGTAAAAGGTCAATTCCTTGTTACTCAAGGAGTGACTTCATTATTAAAAGGCCAAGCAATCGGCGGTGATATCATCAATATTGTCAGTAAAAATGCCTTGGTCAGTGGTCCAAATAATACAGGATATGGAAGTGCAAAAGGCGCACAATTGCATTTAAGCCGTTTATGTGCTGCCGAATTAGGTCCGGCAGGCGTACGCGTGAACGTGGTTAACCCGGACGCCGTTATTTCAGACAGTAATATTTGGGCCGGCGGATGGGCCGAAGGTCGTGCTAAGGCTTATGGTATCACGGTAGCCGAATTGCCGGCCTATTATGCAAAGCGAACTTTATTGAATCAGATCATTCTTCCGGAGGATATTGCGAACGCTTGTTTCGCCTTTGTGGGCGGACTGTTGAGCAAATCTACAGGGAATGTTTTAAACGTTGACGGAGGTGTTGCAATGGCGTTTGTACGCTAATTTTTATATCTTAGGTGTCGCGTTCAGAAAGGGAAATATGGACGCGACACCTCACATTTTTACACAATAACCATTAAATTATGATTCTGGATAAGAAAATTATAGATCAGCACAATAACCAATTATTAGATAAGCATAGAAGGGCATTTGACTACGTGTCGGCAGATATTCCACAGTTAGATGAAATGCTGAATAAACTTCAAAAATTTCAAATTGCCATACCAAGCTGGGCATTAGGTACAGGTGGAACGCGTTTTGGTCGTTTTTCTGGCGCAGGTGAACCCGGTACTTTAGAGCAAAAGCTAGAGGATGTTGGCTTGCTGCATGCGCTCAACAAATCGAGTGGAGCAATTTCGATGCATATTCCCTGGGATATTCCATCAGATGCAGAAAAAATTAAAGCATTGGCATCTTCCCTAGAAATCGGATTTGACGCAGTAAACTCCAATACGTTTCAAGATCAATCAGGTCAGGAGCATAGTTATAAATTTGGTTCATTACATCATGTCGATCCAAGCGTTCGTCAGCAAGCAGTAGATCATAACATCGAAGTTATCAATTATGGTAAAGCTGTCGGTTCTAAAGCCTTAACAGTTTGGTTGGCTGACGGATCATCTTTCCCAGGACAATTGAATTTTAGAGAGGCTTTTCAAAATACCTTATCAAGCCTACAAGAAATATATAAACATCTACCCGAAGACTGGAAACTTTTTGTTGAGTACAAAGCATTTGAACCCCATTTCTACTCCATGACGATTGGCGATTGGGGGCAATCTCTGCTGTTGGCCAATAAGTTAGGTCCCAAAGCATATACACTGGTTGATTTGGGACACCATCTGCCAAATGCAAACATTGAACAAATTGTCTCTTTATTGTTGATGGAAGGCAAATTAGGTGGATTCCATTTCAATGATAGTAAGTATGCAGATGATGACCTGACAGCAGGTAGTATCAAGCCATATCAACTCTTCTTGATCTTTAATGAACTGATCGATGGTATGGATGTGAAAGGTATTGATCATGCCAGCGGATTGGGATGGATGATTGATGCCTCGCATAATCTGAAAGATCCACTGGTAGACCTTTTACAGTCTGTGGAGGCCATTAAGATTGCTTATGCTCAAGCATTGTTGGTCGATCGAAAGGCATTGAAACAGGCGCAGCAAGCAAACGATATCGTGAAGGCACAGGAAATCCTGCAGGATGCATTCCGTACCGATGTCAGACCGCTTGTTGCAGAAGCAAGACGTAGAAGTGGAGCGGCGCTGAATCCCGTTCAATTATTTAATGAAGAAAATTTACGGGCCAAACTTATCGAAGAACGCGGAAAGAATTCCGTCGCTACCGGTTTGTAACGAGGGAAAAGGAATGAGGGGAAAACCAATACCAGTAGTCGCCATATTCGACGTTGGAAAGACCAACAAAAAGTTATTTCTCTTTAATGAGCAGTATCAGATTGTTTTCGAAAGGTCTGCCCGTTTTTTAGAAACTACTGATGAAG
Source organism: Sphingobacterium sp. UBA1498 (assembly GCF_002325125.1). Lineage (NCBI taxonomy): Bacteria > Pseudomonadati > Bacteroidota > Sphingobacteriia > Sphingobacteriales > Sphingobacteriaceae > Sphingobacterium > Sphingobacterium sp. UBA1498. The sequence continues at coordinate 143,395 of NZ_DCRG01000019.1, read as the reverse complement.
ATGGTGATAGTTGCGAAAACCTGGAGAGTTTACGTTTGTCCGTTTTCGATTCCTTGCACGAGGTATTTCGAAAAGGCGAGTTTGAAATTAAAGCGATTAATTTTACGTCCTATGGCGCAAGTTTCGTCTATATTGATAAAGATGGTCGGCCTTTAACGCCATTATATAACTATTTGAAAGAATATCCAAAGAAATTGTTGGATTCTTTTTATGCACAGTATGGCGGCAAAGATACCTTAGCGTTGGAAACCTCGTCTCCGAGTTTGGGAAGTCTAAATTCTGGATTGCAGATCTATCGTATATTTAAATTAAAGCCGGCAATATATAAGGAGGTGAAATGGGCATTGCATCTTCCGCAATACCTGAGTTATTTGATTTCAGGCCAAGCATATTCTGATATGACAAGTATAGGTTGTCATACCGCACTTTGGGATTTTAACCAAAATAATTACCATCAATGGGTGCTTGATACAGGCATTATTCAAAAAATGGCACCTATTGTGCAGGGTGACCAATTGTTCAGGGCAACATTTCCTGGCAGTGGTTATCTTGTAGGCAGTGGGCTGCATGATAGTTCTTCGGCTCTCATCCCATACTTGTTGAATTTTCATGAACCTTTTGTGTTGATTTCAACGGGTACCTGGTGCATTTCATTCAACCCATTTAACGAACAACCGTTGACTAAAGAAGAGCTGAATGAAGACTGCTTACAATATATGACTTACACCGGTAAACCAGTTAAAGCATCACGCCTATTTGCGGGTTATGAACATGAAGAACAAGTCAAACGTATTGCAAATTTCTTTCAGGTTTCAACGGGCAAGTTCAAGCAAATTGGGCTGCAATGGAATATTATAGAAAAATATCAAGCGTTAGATATATCGGATGAGCTGTCGGCTTTTTCATCCATTGATTTGAGCCATTTTAATGATTATACCGAAGCTTATCATGTTTTTATGATGCATTTGGTAAAAGCACAGATCAAAGCAACCTCTTTGGTGTTACAGAACAACGGTGTTCAACGCATATTCGTTGATGGCGGATTTAGTAAAAATATAATATACATGACGCTATTGGCCCAAGCTTTTCCAAATAGTGAGGTTTTTGGAGCGTCAATGGCACAGGCTACGGCACTAGGAGCTGCCTTGGTCATTCATGAGCATTGGAATACGCAGGCTATGCCAAATGACATGATCGAGTTGCGCTATTTTAGGGCCAAACAGCAAACGCATATATAAAAGGTAGTTTGTGCAAATAAGAATCTAGTTTTTTTTATTGGTTATCGTGAAAGGTCAGGCACTTTGTTGTCTGGCCTACTTTTTATTTTCTAGCGTATGAGCAAATAACCAGTAAGAGTTTATCGCCACTTTAACAATATTAAAAAGGGATTCCAAACGGGGAGTAAAGTCCTGAACAGTTGGCGAGCAGGAAGAACTGGGAAAATTAAATTTGAGATTCCAAATTATAAAATTTAAAGATGAAGAAAGTTGCAACGGTTGTTTTTTTTGTCCTGTTCTGCCGGGGCTTGTTCGCCGAACAGATTGTGAAGGAATTTAGCTTTGGTGATACTAAAAAACAGCGGGCTGTAGTTGCGCTAAAGGAAGCCCTCCCGTATACGGAGGCCAAAGGGTATGGCTTTGAATTTTTTACAGAAAAAAATGTAAGAATCGATCGAAAGAGTAAACATCTTTTTAGCGATAAACCATTCTACTTTTCTGTGAAAGTTCCTGAAGGGAATTACAAAATTACGATTAGTTACGATGGCTTAAGCGATAAACCCTACCAGAGCACGGTGCGGTCAGAATCGCGTCGCTTACAAATAGAAAATCAGGAAGTAGTGCCAAATAAATGCGTACAGAAAACGTTCATCGTACATCTCAAAGATCCCAAGATCTCATCAGGCGGAAGGGTGGAATTGAAGAAGCCCCGGGAGCAGCAAAAGTTAGACTGGGATGATAAGTTGACTTTGGAGTTTCAGCAAACGAATTGTATTTCGGCTATTCGCATTGAAGCGATGAGCAATGTCACAACGGTCTTTTTAGCAGGAAATTCTACGGTCGTGAATCAAGAAGATGAGCCATGGGCTTCTTGGGGACAGATGATTCCCCGCTTTTTCGATGCAGGCGTTGCTATTGCTAATCATGCCGAATCTGGGTTAGCATTAAGTTCGTTTTTATCCTCAAGAAGATTGGAGAAAATTTTATCTGTAGCCAAAAAGGGAGATTATCTATTTATCGAATTTGGGCACAATGATCAAAAGCAAAAGGGAGAAGCTGCTGGAGCATATAAAGGTTACAGTGAACGATTGCGTTATTTTGTCAATGAATTTAGAGCAAAGGGTGGTATTCCCGTTATTCTCACTTCGACAGCACGACGTTTATTTGATCAACAGGGAAATTTAGTTCATACTTTAGGAGACTTTCCAGATGCTGCACGTAAAGTTGCGGCAGAACTTCAAGTCCCTTTGATCGACCTTAATAACAAGACCAGTATATTTTATGAAGCATTGGGCGTTGAAGGTTCCAAGAAAGCATTTGTTCACTATCCCGCTTCTACTTTCCCAAATCAGGAAAATGCATTGGCTGATAATACCCATTTTAACCCGTATGGTGCTTATGAGATTGCAAAAATGGTATTAATGGGAATTAAAGAAAATAAGCTTGTTATTTCCGGTAATATGGTAGATTTTAACGGGTTTGATCCATACCACCCCGATGATTTTAAGACTTGGTATTGGCCTCCAAGTTTGATCAATAGTGTTATAAAGCCAGATGGCAATTAGGTTTCTATAATATCGTATTAAAGCCGAACAACATATTTGTTCGGCTTTTTTAATGGCAGAATGACGTATCCAAGCAGGATAGAGCAGGTTGGCAAAAATTTGTTTTAGATATATATTTGTTACACCAATTATGAACCGCAAAAAGACAAACTTTCGCGTCATAAAACTTATTGTTTGAGCTCTCTGATCTAGAATTTGCCGTAATTCGTTATTAACCCAATTGCTGACCTAATACATTTGCTATGTTATCATCCAAATTTAACCTGTTTTGGATTGCACTATTGACGACGATAGTTTCGTGTCGGAAAGAAGCCTTTGACGCCTATTATGGAAGACCAGATTGGCTTGCAAGCCCAATTTACCAACAGCTCGATTCGATGGGCGATTTTAAAACGTATTTGAGCTGTATTGAATTGTCAGGTTATAAGAATACACTTGGAACTGCAGGATCATGGACGGTTTTTGCTCCCACAGATCAAGCTTTTGATCAGTTTATGCAGGAAAATGGTATTAGTAATGTATCAAAGATTGATGCACAACTGGCCGAGAAGATTGTGCGTTCTTCGATGATTTATGATGGTGAGCGGCTGGAGAAGTTGAACGATTATTTTTCAGCAAAAGGCTGGCAACAGGGTTTTGCTTTCCGACGCCGGTCTGTGTACTATGACTTTGTCGAGAAAGAAGATGTAGGGAACGGAAAAATTAGACGGTTTATCTCAACAAATCGTGGCCCTAATATAGCTTATGCCATTTCCGACAACAATAATAAACATATTAGTTATTTTTTTAAGGATTACATGAGCCAACGTGGTTTAGGAGCTATGGATTACCAATCATTTTATCCAACGAGTGTTTACACGGGATTGAATATCGGAGCTGCTCAAATTGATCCTAAACGAAGTAATATCTCTGCAGAGAACGGCTATATCCATGTCGTCGATAAAGTTTTGGTCGCCGACAAAAGTATCGATCAGTACCTTCGTGACAATAAGAGTTATTCAGCCTTTAAATCAATTCTAGATTTCTTCAGCACCTATACGTACAATGCAGAGATTACGCGAAAAAATGAGGTCCTAACAGGCGAAAAAGATTCTGTATTTGTTAAGAGTTATACTGGAATTGGCTTGGCAGTCAACAATGAAAATTATGCGAAGGAAGATCCCAACGACGCACAAACCAATAATATTTCGATCACAGTGCCGAACAATGAGGCGGTTAGTAATTATGCTAAACGTGTATTATTAAAATATTACCCTCAAGGAACAACATTAAAAGATCTTTTTTATACCAATCCTACTGTCTTGACGGAATTTGTAAATTCTCATTTGTACAATACACAGGTTTGGCCATCCCAATTTGCTCAAGCACAAAACTTTGTCGGTGAATTTTCTAAAGTGACAACCGCAAATATCAAAGAAATGAAAATGTTGAGTAATGGGACATTTTACGGTACAGATGCCTGTCAGGCCGCCAATGTTTTCCATTCCGTATATGGCAATGTGTTATTGGATCCTAAGTATAGTTTTATGCGTCGCGCATTGGAGCGTATGAGCATGAATCTAACGCTGAAAATCCCAACGATCCGTTATATGCTGATCTTAGTATCAGATAAGAAGTTATATGAAATGGGGTTTGACTATGATTCTTATAATACCTCAGATCCAATTCGGTTTAATGGTGGAAATGGTACTCCAGAAATGCGGGAGGTGCTGATGTCTCATATTATTCCCTTAGGAAATGATCCTATCCCTGATTTGTCTGGAAACGGAATCCTGGAAAGTTATGCAGGCGAATATGTGAAATTTTCACAGATGAAGATGTCCTCCAGCGGAACAATGGATATCGAATCCGGACCACAGCAAATTCCTGTGGACTCCATTAATATAGGAAATCAACTCTCAGGACCATTAAATGGAGTTGCAGTCTATCTCAATGGAGGATTGACTTCTTCTAATACCAATATCGGCTTCTTTCTCAAAAAGTTGGGAGCTGATCAAGCCGCCTCTCCATTTAATTCATTCTATAAATATCTAACTGCAAATGCTCTGTATTCTGCCACGGATGGCGTTATAAAAGGAGTGGAACTAGGGTTAAACTATACCATGTTAATCCCGAATAATGCAGCAATAGCCAGTGCCGTTGCAAATGGTGATTTACCAAGTTCAATAGCCCCAACGGCGCAAGCAGACATTGACAAAGTAACGCGATTTATTCAATACCATATTACACGCAATTCATTTGCTATCGACGGTAAAAAAACAGGGTACTTCCAGTCGCTTTGTAAAAATGTTGAAGGTGACGCGCAGTCCATGCAGGTGTCTGTCAATCAAATAAATAAGTTGCAGGTGGTCGATAATCTAAACCGTACCATCGATGCTGATGTCGACCAAAGCAATCAGCTGGGGCAGCGCGTATTGATTCATTCTCTCAAAGGGTATTTAAAGCATGGCCTGTAATCTAAACGAATTGATGATGAAACAGATAACGAATTTAATATTAATAGGCTGTATGGCGTTGTTGCTTTTCTGTAGCCGAAAGACATATGCGCAGACAAATGGGGTTCTGCTGACCGGTAAGGTGACGGAAAAAGGAACTAAACAGCCGATCGTGGGTGCAACAGTTGTGTTAAAAGATAATGATAACCGCACAATTGTAGGAACGACTACAGATGTTGAGGGTAACTATAGTCTTAGAGCTAGGACGCAAGGCTTGAAACTAGCGGTTTCATACACGGGGTATAAATCTTCAGGCACTATCACCGTAGGGGATAGAAAAACGATCAATGTGCAGATGGAATCGACAAATAATGTGATTGATGAGGTTGTTATCTCGAAGTCCAAACCTGTCAATGACGGAACTGGCATGGGGATTTCGAAAGAACGAAATACAGCTGCAATTTCAACCATCAGTATGGATGAGCTGTCCGAAATGCAATCTGTATCTGTCGATCAAGCCTTGCAGGGAAGGCTGCCGGGTGTGGATATCACAACGGTATCAGGAGATCCCGGAGCTGGGATGCAGATCCGCATCCGAGGTACATCTTCTTTAAACGGAGCAACAGATCCATTAATTGTGGTTGATGGAATGCCTTATGACATAACTATTCCAGACGATTTTAACTTCGCAACCTCTGATGATAATGCGTATGGGCAACTTTTAAATATAGCCCCATCTGATATTCAGGATATCTCGGTATTGAAAGATGCTGCCGCAACTGCTGTTTGGGGATCGCGTGGAGCAAATGGAGTATTGGTTATTACAACTAAACGCGGTACTGTAAGCGCTCCAACATTGGGATATACCTTCAAAGGATCTGTTTCAAAGCAACCCGAATCGATTCCGTTATTGAATGGTGATCAGTACTCGACCTTATTATCCGAAGAATTCTACAACGCAGGTAAGGTTTTTTCTACGACAGACAATGCCCAGCAGTTCCAGTATGATCCAAACAATACCTATATCTATCACAACTACAGTAATAATTCCAACTGGGTAGATGTCATTACTCAATTGGGCTATTTTCAAGATCATAATCTCCAGGTGCGTGGGGGGGGCGAAAAGGCACGTTATTTGGCCTCAATAGGTTACTTTAATCAAGAAGGAACAACGATTGCTACAGGTTTAAACCGTCTATCTGCCCGGATCAATCTAGATTATGTCGTTTCTGAGCGAATCGGCTTTCAGGCGGACGTCTCTTATAGTCACGTTGACAACGATAATCTATATCATTCCAATGTGCGGGATATTGCCTATCGCAAAATGCCCAATCAAGCCATTTGGGAATATGATGAGTACGGTAATCCAACAGGTAATCTTTTTAATCCCTCTACCTCGGCCCAAGGTTATTATCCTGGCACCTATAATCCCCTATCCATGGTTAACAATTCGATCGCCAAACAATTGGGAGATATCTTACAAACGCGGTTTAATGTGGATTATAAGTTAATACCGAATACTTTACGCTTTGTGAGTACGCTAGCTTTGAATATTAAAAACAACAAGACCAAACTCTTTCTACCTCAGTTGGCAACAGGTCGGCCGTTTACAGAAAATACGGTGAATAGGGCATCGGACTCGGATTTGGACGAATTTTCACTCAGCACAAATACCCGACTTCTATTTACGCCCGTACTAGGTGAAAACCACCAGCTCACGGCCAATCTATCTTTCCTGACTTCAGATTATCGCTATACAATACAAGGACTTAGCTCGACAAATACGGCATCGTCTTATCTGCAGGATCCAAGTGTACCGTCGCGGACTCTGACAGGATATGCCCAATCAGTTTCGTCGCAATCGCGTTCAGTCGGAGCTTTGATGCAGGCGAACTATATGCTCAACAAGAAATATGTTTTCGCCGCAAGTCTGCGTGGTGATGGCAACTCAAAATTTGGCCCTGATAATCGGTATGGACTATTTCCTGCATTCTCGGCCGCTTGGCAGATCGGAAGGGAAAATTTCTTGAAAGATGTTAAAGCCATCAAAGATATCAAGCTAAGGGCGAGCTGGGGACGCAGCGGCAATGCTCCTCGCCGTGATTATACTTATATCAATGTATACAGCACCAATGACTATGCCTATTTGAATGAGAACGGGGTCTATTCGAAAAATATAGAATTGTCGGATTTGAAATGGGAAACCGTGACACAGCAGAATTTGGGTATGGATGTAGAGCTGTTCGACTACCGTTTGATGTTTGGCGGGGAGATTTATAAAAATAGAACCACAGATCTGATGATGGACAATATCCAGATTCCGACCTACACTGGGTACAGTGGGTTGTCAATGAATGTAGGGACGATGGACAATGACGGTTGGGAGGCAAATCTCACCGTGGTGCCCATTCGTAGTAAAAAGTGGGATGTGAGTTTTACTTTTAATATAGCACATAATCAGAATGTGATCCGGGAGATATCACCGCTTTATCCCCGCGAAAATGCCAAATCATCATTAAGGAATAAAGCGTTTTTCACCTATTTCCAGGAGAATAATCCGTATGGATCTTTCTATGGCTTCCGCTATTTGGGCGTTTACAAGGATCAAGACGCAACCATTGCAAAAGATGCACAAGGGAATGCCATTTCGAGTCCCGATGGAGAGACAATTTATATGCGTTTTAATTACCCTACGGTCGATTATGTATTCCAGGCAGGAGATGCTATGTATGAAGACATCAACCATGATGGTGTAATTGACCAAAAGGATATTGTCTATTTGGGCAATAGCAATCCGAAGCTTACGGGCGGATTTGGATTTAATGTGGGATATAATAAACGATTGAAATTAAGCGCTTTTTTTAACTATCGACAAGGGTCTCAAATTATTAATGGAACTAAAATGAATACGACAGATATGCTTGGGTATAACAACCAAAGTACAGCTGTATTGCGCAGATGGCGTAAAGAGGGTGACGTAACCGATATTCCGCGAGCTTTGTTTGGCACTGGATATAATTCTTTAGGATCAAGCCGATATGTCGAAGACGCCTCATTTTTACGGCTTCGCACAGTCACTCTGAAATATGATTTTGCGAAAGAATTCTTACAACGGTTTCATATCGAGGGGCTGGGAGCTTATGTGACAGTAGAAAATATTTTTACGTTAACGAAGTATACCGGTCAAGATCCTGATGTGGCCGTAAAGTTAAAGGATGCATTCACTGTCTTAATGGATAATTCAATGACACCACCATTAAAAACAATTACACTAGGCATTACAGCACGTTTTTAAAACAAGGTTATGAAAGCAACAATCTTATGGAGTTTAATTGCTGCAGGTAGCATTTTACTCAATTCTTGTAATAAATGGCTGGATTTACAGCCGCAGGATGGAATCACCAGGGCAGAATTTTGGAAAACAAAGGAAGATGTCCATGCCGCCTTAATTGGGATTTATTCTTCCCTTAATTCGGGTGCTGTGGAACAGCAGTTGTTTACTTGGGGCGAACTGCGTGCCGATCTGGTAGCCTTGACGACTTATGCAAGCGATGACAACCGTTTAGTAAAAAATTATAATATTTTAAGCACCAATGTGATTGCAGATTGGAGTGCTGTCTATACGGCGATAAACAATTGTAATCTTTTGATCGATTACGCAGGTCAGGCAAAACAGGCAGATCCTACTTTTTCAGATGCCGAATACAATACCGACTTGGGAGAAGCATTGGCTGTTCGCAGTTTTTTGTATTTCTATTTAGTACGTACTTTCCGGGATATCCCATTAAAACTAAAAGGCACGGCAAAAGATACAGATGTTGTTTCTGTAGGACAATCCAGTGCAGATGAGGTACTCAAACAAATCGAGAAAGATCTCTTGCAGGCATTAGACTGGGTCCCCGAATACCATGTAAGCAGTACCGTTTATAATGCAACAAATGCGGGCCGGGTGACCAGGCCGGCTGTACGGGCAATGTTGGCTGATCTCTATCTATGGATGGAGAAATACGATAAAGTTGAAGAACAAACGTCAAAAATTTTGGAAACCGGTCGATACAATTTAATTGGAGCTGCTCTTCCCGAGCTCTTTGATGGAGGTACGATGGAAACCATCTTGGAGCTGAGTCATAAAAACTCGAAAGAAAATCTTCTGTATAATCTTGGTGCGATTGCGCGCCGCCCCTATACCGCCAATGTCGATATCCTGAATAACGAAATTTTTCCGGCAAATGAGACCGTTGATATCGATTTGTCTGACAGCCGTGGTGAAGGGATTCTATATGGAGTATCAGGAGATATGCGAAAATACGGTACAGAATCACCTAGTTACTATAATTTTCAACTCTATCGGATATCCGATGTCATGTTGATGCGCGCTGAAGCATTGGCTGAATTGGGTCGCGGTGTAGAAGCATTGACACTTATTGAGGATTTGCGAACTAAACGTAAAGCCCTACAAGCTACGAATCCGAATATCGAAGCGACCGATTTGGACGGAATTATTTTGTTTGTCTTTGCTGAACGTGCTCGGGAACTGACATTCGAAGGTAAACGTTGGTTTGACCTTTTACGCCTGGCCAAAAAGGATAATTACGCCAATATCAATGTGCTCGTGGATCTGGTGACTAAAGTTGTTGATGCTAACGTTCGTCAATCTGCTATTAATAAAGTACGCGATGTAGATAGCCATTATCTTCCCATCCTAGAGACCGAACTCTTCAAAGATCCACGGTTGAAGCAAAACCCATTTTACCTAAAATAGATCATGATGAAAAGAAATTTTAGAAAACAGTATTGGCTGATCGGGACATGGTTTGTCTTGGTTATAGCGGTTACATTTGCCTGTCAAAAAGAAAAATATCGAATTTCTACCTCAGATGAAGTTAATATTACGGGCTATTTGGAGGCAAATGAAACTGATTTTTCCTTATTGACCGAAATATTATACCGTTCGAAAACAGCTGGTTATCTTGGCGCCTACGGTACTTACACACTTTTTGCGCCCAATAATGAAAGTATCAACACTTGGATCAAGGCGAATGGAAAAGCAGCATTGAGTGATTTTACCGATGAGCAGCTATTGGATTTTGTCAAATACCATGTGGTTCGAGATACGGTAGGCAGTACGCGGTTTACCGATGGTAAAATAAAAACAGCAAGTTTACTGGGTGAATTTTTATACACAGATGTGCAAAATGGAGTCTATCGAATTAATAAATCGGCCAGAATTATCAGATCCAATATTAGCTGTGGTAACGGTATCATCCACTCCATTGATAAGGTATTAGTTCCACCAGCACAGAGCCTTGCTGAATTGATAGGAACAAATCCCCGTTATTCCATTTTCGCCGAGGCTTTAAAAGAGACGGGTTTTTATGATACGTTATCTTATCAACGAGGAGAATCTGTGGCGGATGGAAAGCGTTTTCAGACCGCAATTGTGGAGTCGGACTCTGTTCTGCGGTTACAAGGGATCACAAGCTATGCGGAAATGAAATCGGCTTATTCGCAAACTGGTGATGTGAAAAACCATAAAGATAGTTTGTGGCTATATGTAGCCTATCATTTAAGCAACGACATCAAGTTTTTGGAAGATATCGTTGCTGCAAATACAATTTATACTTTGGCTCCAAAAGAAATTATCTCGACAAAATTAGTAGGTGCGCAAATTTTATTGAATGACGATGTATTTAATGGCGTTCATGAAGCCGGCGCCGAAATCAACAGGGTACAGAGTGATGTGCTGGCGTCCAATGGCGTCCTGCATGAAGCAAAACAAACCTTTAAGATCAAAGTTCGTCAACAGGTGCCTGTTTATTTTGATATTGCCACTTCTCCAGAGTTAACAAATGCATTGGGAAGTACCTATTTGAATAGCAATAAGGCATTGGTAGCCAATGGTGCAACGATAGCCAATTCTTTTGCCTTTAATAGTTTAACGGTTTCAACCATTGGTACGAACGGATATTACTATTACAAAGCTTTAGAAACGAAGCGTCCCTATGCAAATGGTGACCTTTTGAGTCTTTCGCTATGTGCAAACAATAGTGCGCGGGCAAAATGGATAGAATTTAAGACGCCATATCTCGTAAAAGGCCGCTATAAAGTGTGGATTTGTTATGCCCAGCATGGGGATGCACCTGAGATTCAGGCGACATTCAATCCTGGAAAGGGGGATGAACAGATCCTTCCCAATACGATCATATTGAATCAAAGTCTCACCGCATCAGGTGTAAGCGACCTCGCGAATGCAAACGCGGATAATCTGATGCTGGCACAAGGGTATAAGCGTTACATGGCAACTGTAGGCGATTTTAATCCAAATAATATTACCGGCGGACTCAAAGCAAAATCTGGCGGCGAAGCTCCTTTGAACGTGGGGCGTTTGGCTGGTATTATCAATGTGGAGACTACTGATCGACATATCATCCGTTTTGAAGCGATCAAAGATAAAAAATGTGCTAATAATACGGTCTATCTGGACATGATCCAATTTATCCCTGCTGATGATCTCGAGCAAAATTATCCGAGATTCCATCAGCTTACAGGCGAGCTTTTTTATAGACCAAAATAATAAGATACACCATGATTAAAGCTATAATTTACAAAATTTATCTAGCCTTATTGGCTTTATTTTTACTGACTTCTTGTTCCAAAAATTGGGAGAATCATTTTGGTGGAAAAGATGCCGATGCGCAAAGAAACTTGTATGAAATTGTTGCACACCATCCTGAGTTTTCAACTTTTATGAACCTACTCAACAAATCAGGTTACGGTGAATCGTTGAAAGCATCGAAAAATTACACCTTGATTGTGCCGACGAATGAAGCAATTGCAGCAATACAGGATCAATACAATTTTTCTGATACAGCGGTGATCAAGAGTTTTGTTGGCTACCATATTATCAATTCGGTTTATAATGTGCATTCAGGAGCCGATACTGTAAAGGCATTAAACTTCCGAAATAAATATGTGGAGTTTACACATGGTACATTTGACGGTGTCGAACCGCTCCAGAGCAATCTAGTGGCGAGCAATGGACTATACCATGTGGTAGGTCGTCCCTTAAAACCTCTTCAGAATATTTTTAATCTTGTACACACTTTTTTTGCAGACACCAAACAAATTGAGGCCTTGAATTCCTTTGATACAGTGTCTACCGAAGGTGATATCCTATATTATAGGTACAGTCCGGTCTGGTACACGGAGGTACGTCGCAATATGACGACTGAAAATAGAAAACATACCTATTTCGTAGTGGACGATGAAAATTTTGAGACCGAGTATGCCAAGCTAAGACTATTCTATGCGACAGCTTATGAGGAGGGGAATACACACCGCCCCGACAGTACCACGGCTTTCTTTGCCAAAAAGGCACTATTACGCGATTTTATTGTAGAGGGAGAGTTGGGGATGGATCAATTGACAAATAATCTTATTTCGATAGCTGGAACAAAATTTAGCCTTGATCCTGCCCATATCATCTCGAGGACAAAGGCCAGTAATGGGGTCGTTTATCGTGTGAAGCGACTCGAGTTTGCACTAGCGGATCAGATCAAAGAGATCAAAGTATTGGGGACTAGGCCGATCGGTTACAAGCAAGCTGATAAGCGCTCAAATACATTTTTCAGGGACAAACGTGATAATGAGGGAAACCTTTACAATGATATTGAGGTGTATGATCATAAAGTAACTTCCTTTTATGTAAAGTATCGCGCTACAGGTATGAATGTAGCTAAATATAAAGTATACGGACGAGCAATTATGGGATTGGCTGGTGATCCGCAAACAGCAGCGTTTATCCAATATGTCTACTTTTTTGATCCAAAACTTATCTCGGTTAATGAGGCCGATGTATACAAACGCTCAGTCGTCAATAACTTGGGAGCAAACGATACGCGAATGACATTTGATGTACAGCCGCTTAATCACGGAGAAGTTTATTTAGGTGTGGTGACGCAAGACCAATATGGGAATCTGCCTTTGCTTGTGATGAGCAATGGTACTGGCCCTATTATTTTAGAATATCTCCGATTCGTCCCGATTATTCAATAACAAAGCAAAACGAAATGAGTTCGATCAAAATATATTATAAATTGGGTATTATCTTGTTTATTTCCACGTTGGGAGCGCACAGCACTTGGGCGCAACAAGATACTGCCGCCCGCAATATACAACCACAAGGTCAGGGTACCGCTGCTTATTCTGTTAAAGGTACGGTTTATGACAGCCAAACCAATAAACCTATTGCAGGTGCCCGTATCACTTATGGTATTAGCGTAGCGAAATTGACAGATAGTAAAGGGAATTTCCGTTTGGAACTACCGGTTTCCAATGCAATCGTTGAAGTCTCGTTGGATGGATATATCGCCAAACAGGTACCAGTGCTGCTAGATGGAACCATGAAGGTGGTATTATACCCTGAGGGGTACCGTTCTTTCTATAAAAAAACAGAGACAGTATTTGGTGATAATGGAGTTTTAAACAATACTGGCGCAGTCGATAAATTGGAACTCAATGCCTGGGAACAGAATTCTGAGACGGTCAATAGCTACCTGCAGGGTAAGCTGGCCGGAGTGCAAGTAACGCGACATTCAGGAACACCATCAATTGGTGGAAATCTCCATATTAGAGGGCTGCAATCATTATATTCCAATAATCAGCCCTTGTATATTGTTGATGGTATTGTATATCATGCGGAACATTTGAGTCCTTCTATAACCACAGGACATCTCAATAATGCCTTGCAGCATATTGACGTGCGTGATATTCAAGATGTCACGGTGTTGAAGGACGCAGTCTCCGCTAATATTTATGGCGCCAGATCCTCCAATGGAGTCGTGGTCATTAACACCAACCATTCAAAAGAGTTGGCCACACAGATTGATTTGCAGGCAACAACAAGCTATAATTTCCGTCCGAAAACTATTCCTGTCATGAAATCTTATGCCTATCGAAGTTATTTGAATGACTTGTTGGCAACGAGTACGTACAGTGGTGAGGAAATTGCCAATATGCCTTTCAATAATGATAACCCAAAATTCGATGAATATGCAAAGTATCATAACGAAACGGATTGGCAAAAAGAAGTGCTTAATAATACGGTCGACCAAAATTATTTTCTTCGCGTGACAGGCGGAGATAACATTGCACGCTATGCCTTGTCAGTAGGTTACAATAATGAACAAGGTGTTTTAGACAATACAAAGCAAAGTCGCTACACGGCACGTTTTAATGGCGACATGAACTTGACCAGGAAATTTACTGCTCAGACGAATATCTCCATAGGTTATGGGCAGCAAAACTTGAAGGATCAGGGGTTATCACCGAAGACCAACCCGCTGTTTCTTTCATTGATTAAGTCTCCATTTCTAAATAAGCATGATATTGCTCCAGATGGTAGCATCTCACCGAATTATGCCGAAGCTGATTATTTCGGCTATTCTAATCCGATGCAACTTACACAAAATGGGATTAACAATAAAAAGGCATATCGATTTTTGGGCTCTTTGGTGTTCAACTATGCGTTCAATTCAAATTTTAAGTTAAGTAATTTGTCTACTGTAACCTATGACAAAGCGCAAGAGGATTTCTTTATTCCTAAAAAAGGAGTCGCGAAGGATACGATAAATAATATGGAAGTTTACAGTCGCCTGGGCGCGCAGGTGGCTCGTTACTATTCAATTTCAAATGATTTGCGTCTACAATACAATCAGGATTGGGGAACTCAAGGCCGTTTGGAAGCTAGTGGTGGATTCCGGTACCATAAGCATGATTCGGAACAAGATTATGCATTAGGCTATAATTCGGCCACCGATCAGCTGGTCAGTATTGGTAATTCGACACCGGCATCCCGGGTCTATGGCGGACATATTGGTAAATGGGCAAATATGACGGCCTATGCTTTAGGTAATTTTAGCTGGAAAAATACCTATATCTTAAATGCATCCATATCAATGGATGGATCTTCCCGCTTTGGAGATAAAGCAAAAGGAGGCTTGAAGCTTGCAGATAAGGTGTATGCAGTGTTTCCGGCCGTTGGAGCTGCCTGGTTATTGTCCAATGAGGATTTTTTGAAAGAAAATAGTACGGTGTCATTATGGAAACTTCGGGCGAGTTATGGAATTACAGGCAACGATGATATTGGCAATTATGACGCGCGGCAGAATTACATTTCCCAGAACTTCTTAGGTGTCCAGGGGCTTGTGCGCGATGGTGTAGCCAATCCTTATCTAAAATGGGAGAAAGTTGAAAAAATAAATGTTGGGACAGATCTTTCGTTGTTGAATGAACGCATCAATTTAGGCGTAGATATCTACCAAAACAAGACAAGTGATATGCTAGCCTATAATTCGGGGAATACTGTGTCTGGAATTAGTTACTACCTCTATAATAATGGCGCAATGCGTACACGCGGTATTGATTTTACGTTATTTGGACGTATGCTGACGGGTCCGGTCAAATGGGATGCATCATTGACACTAAGTCACTATAAAAGCACGATCACAGATCTTCCCGAAACATCCTATACACAATATGCCGGTGGAACTTTTGTGAGCGAGAAAGGCGGCGCACCAAATGCCTTTTATGGGTACCAGTTCAACGGTATTTACCGTACCAGTGCTGAAGCTGCCGCTTCCGGACTGGCGATTTTAGATGCAACAGGCAATAAAATACCTTTCCAGGCAGGAGATGCTCGATTTACCGACCGTAACGGTGATAAGATCATTGATGATCGTGATCGAATGATCTTAGGTGATCCTAATCCAGATCTGGTGGGCGGATTGAATAACAGCCTGACCTATAAAAACTGGAAATTCGGTGCATTGGTGACGTTCAGCTTAGGCAATGATATTTATAACTATACACGGGCGCAACTAGAGTCGGGAAGTACATTTTACAATCAGACAGGACTATTACAAAATAGATGGCGGGCGGAGGGCCAGGAAACCGATGTACCTCGTGTCGCGCTCAACGATCCAATGGGAAATAGTCGATTTTCAAACCGATGGATAGAAGACGGCTCATATGTTCGGCTTCGTCAACTTTCCGTTGAGTACGGTATTCCAGTCAATAAACGTATCATCAAATACGTCCGTCTATATGGTACTGCCAATAACGTGTTGACTTTAAGTAAATATTTGGGTTATGATCCTGAATTCGCGCAGTCTGCTGATGTGTTTCATCAAGGGGTTGATGTGACGCTGGAACCCATCGTTCGCTCTGTGCAGCTGGGATTGAGAATCGGTCTATAAAAATTTAATATACTATGTTTATCACATACAGAAAATATTCGAAATATTCGCTTTGGGCCATATTGGCCTGTAGCCTTTCTTTTACATCTTGTAAGAAAGCATTGGATTTCTCTCCCGAAGATAAATTGGACAGTTCAAAAATGTACAATACGCTTGCCGATGCTGATGCGGTGGTGCTCGGGATTTATGGACAAGTAGCTGGGCTAGGTGAACGTTATATTGTCCTGAACGAATTAAGGGCCGATCTCATAGATGTAACACAAAATGCAAATCCCTATTTGCAGCAAGTTTCCAATCATGAAGTAGCGGAAGATAATCCTTATGCCGATCCATCTGCTTTTTATAAAATTATCTTCAATTGCAATGATGCCTTGAAGAACTTCAAGGTGATGGAGCGGCAGGGTAAGCTGAGCAATACCGAATTTAATCAGCGTTATTCTGACCTCGCGATGCTGCGTGCATGGTTGTATTTACAATTAGGGATCCACTTTGGAGATGTTCCCTATATCAAAAATACAATAGAAAGTGTTGACGAGATTAAAAGTTTGGAGAACTATCCGAAAACAACTTTTGATCATTTGGTCGATTCTCTGATCAATGACACAAAAGATTTGCCATATCAAGACCCTTATGCCTATCCGACAGGCAGCACATTGGTTTTTACGACAGATGGCGCGAGCACACAGAAGGTGTTCATCAGTAAGGCTCATGTCCTCGGCGAACTCTATCTTTGGAAAGGAAACTATTATGAAGCGGCAAGGAGTTACAAGAGATTACTCTCTGCTGAAGACAATAACAGCAATATTGATTACCTATTCAACTTCAACCGTATTGGCTGGAGCTACTTTAATGTGAGTTTTGCAAGAGCCCAGGAGGGTTCATCTTTGGTCAATTCCCTAACAGCCGGGTGGCGAAGTATGTTTGCGCTATCGAACACGGTACGGGAATGGAATTCCGAATGGAACTGGTCTATTCCATACCATAACTCTTTTGCTCCTGGAAATCCTTTTATAGAGCTATTTGCTAAGTCAGGAAAATATGCGCTTAAGCCCTCCCAAAAGGTGATCGATTTATGGAATTCACAGACCAATAATGCGGGTATTCCCTGGGATCCCCGGAGTAAGCTATCTTATGAAGTTGTTGCAAATGGTGATCCTGTGATTACAAAATTTACTGACAATTCAGGAGATGTATTGGGCTTGCTGAATAAGGGCGGTCGTTGGAATATCAATCGAGCCGCAGGGGCGCATCTTCGCTTTGCAGAAGCTGCTAATCGTGATGGTCAGGGCCGTTTGGCCTATGCATTGGCAAACTGGGGGCTAATCAGTACCTTCTATTATGGCGCTTTTACGAAAGACGGTGGTATTATACCTGGCAATTTTTTTGAATTGGAGTCGGAGATAACCCATGAAGGATTTGGGACGAATAGGACCACTTTTGCCGAATCCTCGCCCTATTATTTTGATGCACGCGACAATGCGAGTATCGTACGTGGGGTGTGGTATCGGAATTCGGGAATCCGTGGACGGGCTACCATGCCGCGTTGGCAATTCGCAGGCATTGAATATGGGCCAGGTACAGTAAGTGGTTACGGAAGCGTGATGACCGCTTTTAATGTGCCGCAAGCTGATCTGGAAGATAAGATTATCGAAGAATCTGCTCTTGAGTTAGCCTTCGAAGGCGAACGTTGGTCCGATCTGATGCGTATAGCAAAACGCCGTCATGATCCAGCTTTCCTAGCCGATAAAGTCTATGAGAAATTGCTGAAAGCAAATAACCCGAAAGCTGGAGCAGTACGCAGCAAGCTGATGGATATGAATAATTGGTATTTGCCATTTAAATTGCGGTAAGCCCGGCATAGATTTGGATTATTGATTTAAACGTTAAGGGTCTGCTTTGTGCAGGCCTTTTTCTTTATTTTTTGCGGATTGCGAGAAGCCGATATCATCGTAACATGTCAATGACAGATCGATCATTTGACCATTCGATTTGTGTTTTATAAATGTAATATTTACATTTATAATTATTTCTGATTAATTATAACCAATGGAACGAGCTATTTTCACATTAAGAGCCTGCTATTTTTTTCTTGCACAAGCAATTTGCTTTTTTTGTCTGTTTTGGATTTTCATTACGCCCGCATATGCCTATAGCAGCACGATTTCTGAACCGGATTCAGCCTATCTCTTTGCTTATGCAAAAGATAAGAATGCTGGTAGAGAAGGGTTATTATATGCCTGGAGTTTGGACGGGAAACAATGGGACGCTATTGGAACAGAACTCGCATTTGTAAAATCAGATTATGGACGTTGGGGATCAGAAAAACGGATGATAAATCCGGTGTTGTTTCCTCGAAATGGCGGGGGGTGGTCCTGTGCGTGGCAATTAAGTCCTGAAAATAATGGGCCATATGCCTATACTTTTACAACTGATTTTTTTAATTGGGGCAGGCAAGACTATTATGTCGAATTAAATGATTTGGATAAATCAATGGTTTCGCTTGTAAAAAACAGTTTGTTGGACCGTGAGATTATTTCCATTAATGGCGAAAGTTTACGTGGAACGAAGCTGAAAGTTACATGGTCTATAATTAAAGAATTGATTAAACACTATGATCTTGCTCTGCTTAAGCAAAAGCAATGGTCCGAACGAAGTGTTGACGATGATGTACGCTTTGCAGGCTTAAAACCCTTGGATGTTAAGTTAACCCCAAAGATCGGACAAAGCAAGTCCATCAGCGATATGTTGGTAGGTGTATTTTTTGAAGATATTAATTATGCAGCAGACGGAGGTCTCTATGCGGAATTGATTCAAAATAGAGATTTTGAATATAAATTGAGCGATAAACAAGGGCATGACAAAAATTGGAACGAGAAAACAGCTTGGAGTATGGATGGATCGGGACAATTTCATATCGACAGTATCAATCCCATTCATCCCAATAATAAGCATTATGCGAGGTTACAAGGCGCGGGTATACTAAGAAATATAGGCTACGATGGGATTGCTCTGCATAAAAACGAACGCTATGATCTTTCATTTTTTGGACGGGGCACTGCGGGTAAAGGGCGTCAACTAAAAATCCGGATAAGTACACAAGATGGAAAGATCCTTGATGAAAAATCCCTTGTTGTTGACAGCAAAAACTGGAAAAAATATCAATTGGTATTGACAGCCAATGCGACCTGTAAGGATGCCGTATTGGAATTTGTATTTACAGATCGACAACAATTGGATTTGGACCTGATTTCCTTATTCCCTCAAAACACCTTCAAAGGACGCAAAAATGGATTACGTAAAGATTTAGCCGAGGCTATTGCAGCTTTGAATCCACGTTTTGTTCGTTTTCCGGGAGGCTGTTTAGCACATGGCGATGGTATCGAAAATATCTACCATTGGTCCAATACTGTAGGACCTTTAGAAAGCCGTGTGCCACAACGCAATATGTGGGGATATCACCAAACTGTTGGTTTAGGATATTATGAGTATTTTCAATTTTGTGAAGATATAGGTGCCTATGCTGTCCCGGTAGTGGCGGCTGGGGTACCCTGTCAAAATTCGGGCGCTCACGGTCATCCATTGGGCGGGCAACAATGTGGTATTCCAATGGAAGATATGGATGACTATATCCAGGAAGTGCTCAATCTGATTGAATGGGCCAATGGGGATAAAAATAGCACCTGGGGAAAGGTACGTGCAGCAGCTGGACATCCAGAACCATTTCATCTCAAATATATTGGCGTGGGTAACGAAGATTTAATATCGAATGTTTTTGAGGAGCGTTTTACGATGATTTACAATGCTATCCGTGAAAAATATCCCGATATACAGGTTATTGGAACGGCGGGGCCATTTTTTGAGGGAACCGACTATGTTGAGGGCTGGAAAATCGCCGATAAATTAAACGTACCTATTATGGACGAACACTATTACCAGACACCCGGATGGTTTATTCATAATCAAGATTTCTACGATAAATACGATCGGAATAAAGCGCAGGTTTATTTGGGCGAATATGCCGCTCATATCGAAGGACGTGCAAGTACCTTGGAAGTGGCATTAGCCGAAGCCGCATATCTCACTGCATTGGAAAGAAATGGTGATATCGTTAAGATGGCTTCCTATGCACCGCTGTTAGCCAAAGATAGCTATACACAATGGCGCCCCGATCTTATTTATTTCAACAATACCGATGTGAATTTAACGCCATCCTATTATGTACAGCAATTATTCGGTCGTAATAATGGAACGGAATATGTTCCTGTGGAAGCCAGCTATTCTAATGCTGCCGTTGAGGTACAGAAGCGCGTGGCATTTTCTATTGTTAAGGATCCTAAAGATCAATCAATCATTATAAAAATGGTCAATGTTTTGCCTGTTGCCGTCAACATGGAATTGGAACTAGATAAATTCAACCTAAAAACTGAGCCTGCTGTTGTCGCGCAGCTCACAGGAGAGTTGAAGAGTACAACAGCGAAGCCCGAACAAAAGAGCGTGCCAGTGGAAAAGCTTAAAAACCAGCAATTGCCACCTTATTCGTTAACCATCATTCGAATTCCATCGCGTGCAAAATAGCCCAATTCAACTCCTATGAAACCACTAGTTGTGCAGAAAAGTATATGTTAGTTTTTATTCATCTCTATTTGGCAAAAATGAAAAAAAAATTTCTAGTTACCCTATTCGTTCTTTTAACTTACCTGGTTAAGGCGCAATCTCCCGTATACCTTTTTTCGTATTTTGTAGATAATGGCGCTGATGGATTACATCTAGCTTATAGTTTGGATGGTTTGAAATGGGAGCCATTGAATCAGGGAAAACCCTTCTTAACACCAACAGTAGGAAAAGATAGACTGATGCGCGACCCCAGTATTTGTCAGGGTCCCGATGGTACCTTTCATCTGGTATGGACAACAGGTTGGTGGGACAAAATTATCGGATATTCCTCTTCCATAGACTTGATGCATTGGACCCAACAAAAAGCAATACCAGTCATGGTAGATGAACCAGATGCAAAAAATGCATGGGCTCCCGAACTTTTTTACGACAATGCGACGAAAGAATATTATATCATTTGGGCCACGACAATTCCTGGTCGCCACAAAGAGGTACCGACTAGTGCTAGTGAAAAAGGATTAAACCACCGGATGTATAGTGTGACGACGAAAGATTTTAAAACTTTTTCAAAAACTAAGTTATTTTTTGATCCCGAATTTAGTGTGATCGACGCGGCCATTATACAACAAGCCAATAAGGAATATATGATGGTGCTGAAAAACGAAAACTCTAATCCACCGGAAAAAAATATTCGAATCACGGCAACAAAGAATTTAGCCAAAGGATTTCCCACTACTGTCTCTAAACCAATCACAGGCGATTATTGGGCGGAGGGCCCTGCGCCGCTGCAAGTAGGGGAGTATATATATGTATATTTCGATAAATACCGCGATCATAAATATGGTGCTGTTCGTAGTAAAGATGGTATCAACTGGGAAGATGTCTCTGATCTGGTGAGCTTCCCTAAAGGCGTTCGTCATGGAACAGCTTTTACGGTAAATCCAACCGTTTTATCCAATCTATTATCATTGAAAAGATAGTTGAGAATAACCGTTGTCATCTTAATTATAGCGATTGTAATAAAAAAGGTTTTCAAACGGGGAGAATGAAAACCTTTAAAATAACCAATTAATCCTAAATTTATGATAAAAAATATGATGCTTTGCTATAGGCTTTCCTTTGATTTAAACCATCTCATCTAAATCATAACATACGTACAGGCCAATTAAATTGAAAAGCTACCGATTCAATACAGCAAGTTTACGTAAACCAAATGAACTTGTCATCCTGTGCTGTACTGTTCCAAAAGTATGGGGTTAGATCTGAAACCATTCAGGTAAGTTCAGGACACTGGTGCGTCCTGAATTTTTTATTTTAGGAGTTTGCTAACCCAAATGAATAGACCGATGCTTAAAATTCGAATTACGCTCTTTGCTTTAATATACGTTATGATGGCACATATCGCCTCAGCGCAGATTGGGAAAGAAATACAGTATCTTTCGGGAACTGACAACGTTCATACCGTTAATTGGGATTTTTGGGTGACGGGGGGGCGTAAAGCCGGGAAATGGGATAAGATCGCTGTGCCTAGCCATTGGGAACAACAAGGTTTCGGGGCATACAACTATGGACGGGATTATGTGACTTATGGCAAGAATTTTACCTTCCATGATGAGAAAGGTCTTTATCGGCATCAATTTACTGTCCCAAAGAATTGGAAAGGGAAAAAAATAAACCTTGTTTTTGAAGGTTCAATGACCGATACTGAAGTCAAGATCAACGGGAAGCTAGCCGGAGATATCCATCAGGGTGCTTTTTATCAGTTTAAATACGATGTTACCGACAAGATCACCTTTGGCAAGGCCAATATATTGGAGGCTACTGTGTCAAAAATGTCTTCCGATAAATCTGTTAACAATGCGGAGCGCCTTGCGGATTATTGGATTTTAGGCGGTATTTATAGGCCCGTATACCTTGAAGCGACAGCACAGGAACACATCAGCTGGACGGCTATCGATGCAAAGGCAGACGGAGCTTTTCGAAGCAATGTGCACTTAGAGGGGCTCTCTAAGGCTAATAAACTATCGGTAGAGATCAAAGATCTGAAGGGTAATGTGATCGCGATTCAACAGTTTCCAATTACTGCGAAAGACTCAGTGAAATTGGTCGAAATGAAAGTTGAAAACCCTTTATTATGGACCGCCGAGACACCAAACCTATATCAGGTCACGTACACCCTATGGAACGGGAAGAATAAAGAATATCAATATCAAGATCGCTTTGGTTTCAGAACAATTGAAGTTCGTGAGGGAGACGGCATTTATGTCAATGGTGTAAAAGTAAAGATGAAAGGTGTTAATCGTCATGTATGGTGGCCCGAAACCGGACGGTCGGTAAACGCGCAATTGGATCTGAACGATGTTAAATTGATCAAAGAAATGAATATGAATGCGGTCCGCTGTTCGCATTATCCGCCAGATAGATCTTTTTTGGCATATTGCGATTCATTGGGCTTATATGTTTTGGATGAATTGGCTGGCTGGCAAAAGGCATACAGTACCGTTGTGGGTAAAAAGTTGGTGCGAGAAATGGTTATTCGGGATGCTAACCATCCTTCCATTATACTTTGGAGCAACGGCAATGAAGGTGGACATAATAAAGAACTTGTAGACGAGTACAAGAAATATGATCTTTCGGCGAGAACAGTCATTCATGCACATCATAGACCGGGAAATGCAATCAATGGAATCGACTGTAACCATTATGAAGATTTTTATTCGACAAAAAAAATTCTGGAAGGACCAAATATTTATATGCCAACCGAATTTCTCCACGCACAGGATGATGGCGGTGCTGCGGCAGGATTGGCGGATATATGGGAGCTGCACTGGAATGCCAAATTAGGTGCCGGCGGATTTATCTGGGATTTTGCAGATGAAGGTATTGTGCGTACAGATTTCAATAATGCGATTGATGTCAACCGCGTAAATGCCCCTGATGGAATTCTTGGGCCACATCGCGAAAAGGAGGGCAGTTTCTATGCCATTCGTGAGATTTATGCACCTGTACATATTACGATGAAGAAATTACCTGTTGACTTCAACGGAACGATTTCCGTGGAAAATCGTTATCATTTTACTGATCTCAAAAACTGTCGATTTGAGGGTAAACTGATTACCTATCAACAACCCTATGCGGACGAATCAGGTGTGGATTCAGTGCTACATCTACACGTCGACAGTCCCATATTGCCTCCAACACAAAAGGGAAACTTGCAATTGAATTTACCGAGCGACTGGAAACAATATGATGCGCTGATATTGACTGCGATTGATCCACATGGGGAGGAAATTTATACTTGGACCTGGCGTGTAAAATCCAATCAAATGCTTACTGCGGAAATTTTGCCTTTGAAATCTTCTACCGATGTTGAAGTGAAAGAAGACAGTGCGAATTATATCCTTAAGGCAAACGGAATAACAGCTATGATTTCCAAAAAAACAGGATTATTGGTTGATCTGGCCAATGATTATAGCATGAAATTGGCTTTCAATAATGGTCCGGTGCTTATCGACGGACAGTCGGAGCTGAAAAGTGCTAAACGTTGGAAAGACGGAAAAAGTGAAGCTGTTGAGTTTATGTTTGATGGTAAACTAAGTTTTATCCGTTGGACGATGCGCCCAGACGGGTGGTTAAAACTTGATTATGCTTATCATATGGGCAAAGCAGTACCCTATGCTGGAGTGAGCTTTAATTTTCCTGAAAACTATATTATTGGGGCCAAATGGCTTGGTAATGGCCCTTATCGCGTATGGAAGAATAGGATGCAAGGTGTCACACTAAATACATGGGAAAAAATGTATAATGACGGAAAAGCAGGTATTGGGCCGTGGACATTTCCTGAGTTTAAAGGCTACTTCTCGGATGTTAGTTGGATACAATTCAATACAGTGCAAGGGAAGTTTTTGGTTGCAACAGATCAGGAAGATTTATTTGTGCGATTATTCGAGTTCTACGGAATTTCCGGTCCCAAAGGTTATCCGCAGTTGCCGACGGGGGATATTTCCTTTTTGGATGCTATTCCTCCTATTGGAACAAAACTGGCGTTGGGAATCAATGGAAATGCTGCGGTGAATGGACCCGCAGGTGAGCTTAATCAAATGGATAAAAAGATTAATCGGACACTCTATTTTTACTTTGGTACCCCGAAGGGCGAAAAAGAAAATACACAATTTGTGATGCCTAAAGTAAATGTATTGACAGATTAAAAGAATAATGCATAAAAAAGGGCTTTTATTTTTTAGAAAAGCCCTTTTTTATGGTATACCCCTAATAGTATGTATTCTTTTCAATAATGCTTATTTAGGTTTCTTGAACCTAAAAAGGTTGTGCTTTATTCACTTTTATCGCTATTCGTGAAGGAAAAATCATTGACGTATTTATTTTGAATAGCAGTTGATGTTGTTTTTTTAAGATGTACATCCTTCAATTGTACGGTCTGAATTGGAAGTTCGGGATTGCCATTGATCTTCTAATTTTACCAAGCAGGACAGTGCAAGGTGGTTTTGGATAGGCTATCTTAAGGATAAGTTATGACCAAATCCATACCAACTCCTAACTGCAAGCGGATTGTTAAAAAGGTAAAAGCATAGTGAATGCACCATAAAAGGTAGACTCAACGTGGACTCACTGTGGACTCACAGTGGTTACAGTTAGGAGTTGGTGTTAAGTTGGTATGGAGTTGGTGTTGGGAATTCTATAACAAATATATTACGAATAGCTTTGAATCCTTGTTATTGGGTTTATTATCAATGAAAATGAAGATGTGTTGACTGTGTAATTGAGCTTGTTCAGGATACTACAGGACGGCTCTTGTTAAAAATGTTGATACTTTTAAAACTAGCTACTTATTTAGGCATCCTTAAATACGCTGATCAATTTGACGGTATTGTCTGCACGTTTTAATTAAGCTGTAGACAAGCGGGAAAAGAAGACTTAATAAAACTTAATATTATGAAAAAATTCTTTCGATTTTTACATCTGCTTACATCAATTGCGATTTTGTCCAATGTACATGCGCAAGGAAAGTTTCCGGACGGAACGGTAATTTCAACATGGTTCGAGACTGTAAAATCGACTGAGATCGAAACGCTCGGAAAGAAATTTCTCATCACAGATTTTGGTGTTGCGTCAGATAGCACCATCGTGCAAACGGCCAAAATTCAACAGGCTATTGATAAGGCCTATACCAGCGGTGGAGGTGTAGTCATAGTGCCTAAAGGTGTCTACCTGAGTGGATCCTTATTTTTTAAACCGAATACACATTTACACCTCGAAGAAGGCGCTGTACTGAAAGGAAGTGATGATATTGCGGATTTTGTGCTAGCGGAAACTCGGATGGAAGGGCAAACAGTGAAGTATTTTTTGGCGCTTGTCAATGCAGACCAGGTGGATGGATTTACAATTTCGGGTAAAGGTACACTCGATGGAAACGGGTTACGCTACTGGCGATCCTTCTGGCTTAGGAGACAGTTTAATCCACAATGCACAAATATGGACGAGATGCGTCCACGTTTACTTTATGTGTCCAACAGCAAGGATGTACAGGTTTCAGGCATTCGCTTGATCAATTCACCTTTTTGGACCTCGCATTATTATAAATGTGAAAATCTCAAATTGATCGGTTTACATATTTCAGCACCAAAGGAACCTGTGAAAGCACCTAGTTCCGATGCGATCGATTTGGATGTCTGCCGTAATGTATTGATTAAAGATTGTTACTTATCCGTTAACGATGATGCCATTGCACTAAAAGGCGGTAAAGGGCCTAAGTCCGACAAAGATCCTAACAACGGCCCCAATTCAAATATTATTATTGAAAATTGTTTTTTTGGATTTTGTCATAGCGCACTCACTTGCGGCAGTGAATCTATTCATAGCTACAATGTGATTTTTAGGAACAATACCTTAGATAAAGCACGTAAGCTACTGCAATTAAAAATGCGTCCCGATACACCCCAGGAATATGAAAACATTCTGATCGAAAACATCAAGGGAAATGTCAATAGCATGTTGTTTATTAAACCTTGGACCCAATTTTTTGATTTGAAGGGCGAGAAAGATATTAAAATGTCGTATGCAAGAAATATTGTTTTGCGCAATATTGACCTAGATTGCGACATCGTATTTGATGTACTCAACTCGGAGCAATATGTACTGTCAGATTTTACTTTTCAAAATCTGCATGTCCGCGCCGCCAAAGATCCCGTGATTCATAAGGAATATGTTAAAAACTTTGTCCTGAATCAGGTGACTGTTAACAATAAAAAGCAATAATATGCTTTACCAGCATGTTTTTGTGAATTAGGCCTACGATGATGAAGACAAAACTTATTCTTTTAATAGGAGCGCTGATCGGTTCTCTTGCTGTTTCAGGTCAACGCAAAATGGAGTTTTTGGATCGAGGAATGATCGGCCTAAAAACGACCGATAATTCTGTTTTCTTAAGCTGGCGTTTGCTTGGTACTGACGATTTTGATACAGCCTTCGCAATTTATAGAAAGGAAAGGAATGGTCAGCTGAAAAAACTGAACCCTTCACCTTTAGTGAAGGGAACTAAC
Source organism: Sphingobacterium sp. UBA1498 (assembly GCF_002325125.1). Classification (NCBI taxonomy): domain Bacteria; kingdom Pseudomonadati; phylum Bacteroidota; class Sphingobacteriia; order Sphingobacteriales; family Sphingobacteriaceae; genus Sphingobacterium; species Sphingobacterium sp. UBA1498. The sequence continues at coordinate 115,749 of NZ_DCRG01000019.1, read as the reverse complement.
TTCGTGGACGATCATATCGATTTGAATCAAGATGTAACGTATATTCTCAATATAGTCGCTGGAGGAAAAGAGAAAGAAGTGGCTAAACTGACCTTACCAAAAGATCAAAAAGTACAGCAATACTTGGATATTCCTTTACGCACTCCTAAAGGCTATATGCCTGGGGATGTTTCCGTCGGCGATTTGGATGGTGATGGGACGTATGAACTTATTGTTCATCAGACTGGTGTTGGACACGACAATGCGCACAATGGCATAACTTCCGAACCTATATTGCAAGCATACAAACTGGACGGTACTTTTTTATGGGAAATTAATTTAGGTAAAAATATCCGTGAAGGGGCACATTACACCCAATTTATGGTTTATGACCTCGATAGTGATGGCCGTGCGGAGTTAGTCTGTAAAACGGCCGACGGTACTAAAGATGGACTGGGAAATTTTATTGGTGATGCACAGGCCGATTGGCGTGATACCGTATTAAATTCGCAGACAGTTGGTCGTATATTGAAAGGTCCTGAATACTTAACGGTATTTGATGGATTGACGGGAAAAGCCCTGAGTACGGTTGATTATCTGCCACAACGTGGAGAGCTAAGTTCATGGGGGGATACCAATGCCAATCGCAGTGATCGATTTTTAGCTTGTGTAGCCTATTTGGATGGCGTAAACCCGAGTGTTGTCATGACGAGAGGATATTACGAACGTACGGCCTTGGCAGCATGGGATTTTAAAGATAAAAAACTGATAAGCCGTTGGGTATTCGACAGCAAAGTTCGTAAAGATCCTTATTCTGGTCAGGGATATCACAATCTCACGGTTGCGGATGTAGACCAAGATGGCAAAGATGAAATTGTCTTTGGTTCGATGGTTATTGATGATCATGGAAAAGGTCTATATAGTACAGGGCTTGGGCATGGTGATGCTTTGCATGTCAGTGATTTGGATCCGGATAGACCCGGCCTAGAGATTTTTGGAATCCATGAACTGAAAGGTGGGCGGAAAGGGACTGGTGTGGCTTTATTGGATGCCAAAACCGGGGCAATTTTGTTTAAAAGTGCAATAGACCAAGATATTCCTCGCGGTGTTGCTGCAAATATAGATCCCGATCATAAAGGGGCGTATCTGTGGTGGCTGGGATCTAGAGATATGTACGATACCAAAGGTAATCGTGTAGGACCGGCTCCGAGATCGACCAATTTTCTGATTTGGTGGGATGCTGATTTGAGCCGTGAACTTTTAAACAGCAACTATATTGAAAAATATAAAAATGGAAAAACAGAACGAATCTTTACGGCGGTGGGAGCATCATCGATTAATGGAACTAAAAGTACGCCCAACCTGAGCGCGGATATCTTCGGTGATTGGCGGGAAGAATTGATCCTACGTTCAGATGATAATCAATATCTGCGTATCTATACAACAACGATCCCGACGGAAAAGCGTGTTTATACACTCATGCATGATCCACAATATCGCTTGAGTATAGCATGGCAGAATGTAGCCTATAATCAACCGCCACATACGGGGTATTACCTTGGTGTAAGTATGGATCGTCCGGTCAAACCGAATATTCAGTTGGTGAAGCCTGCCCGCACAAAATAGAAATTTAGACGCGTACGATTGGAATTGTTTGATTAAAAAAAATAGATAAGTTAGCAAATGAAGCATACAATAAAATGGATAGGGATGGCATTGGTAGCGGTTGTTTTAATATCCTTTGCAAAGCAGCAAAATAGACCCACGATTTATCTTATCGGTGATTCGACAGTTAAGAACAGCAATAAGGAATATTGGGGCTGGGGTACCTTGCTTCCTGAATTACTGGATACGACACGAGTCCGTGTGGACAATCATGCGATGGCGGGTCGGAGTACACGTACATTTGTTAAAGAGGGAAGATGGAGAAAAGTTGATTCTTTGTTCAAGCCTGGAGATTTTTTATTGATTCAGTTTGGTCATAACGAGGGAAGTAAACCTGATACCAGCAAACAAGGCTATCGAGGTGTGCTAAGGGGTATCGGTAAAGATTCTGTTGTTTTAGATTGGGGAAATGGGAAGAGGGAAACCGTGCACACTTATGGTGAAAACCTGCGTCTCTTTGTAATTGGAGCAAAGAAAAAGGGGGTAACACCGATTTTGTTATCCATGATTCCGCGCAACCAATGGGATGATCAAGGTAAAGTGAAGCGGGCCGACAAAGACTTTGGCTTGTGGGCTAAGCAGATTGCCGAAGAACAAGGCGTTCCTTTTCTGGATCTGAATAGTATTACCGCAGATAAATATGATCGCCTTGGACCAGAACTGGTAAAAACCAGTTTTTTTCCCGGTGACCATACACATACGAATAAAGACGGAGCGCGAGAAAATGCATGGTCTGTTATCGAAGGATTCCGTAGGATTAAAAGTCAGTTAGTACAATATATTAAATAGTAACGAAGATGAAATTGAAATTGTTGCCTTGGGCTGCGGTCCTTTTCGCTGTAATTAGCATGTCTTTTTTGGAAAAGCAGCACAAACCGAACTTGTTTATTATTGGTGACTCTACAGTAAAAAACGGACAGGGAAATGGCTCGAACGGACAGTGGGGCTGGGGAAGTTTTATAGGGGAGTATTTTAAATCCGATAAAATTAATGTCAAGAATCGTGCACTCGGGGGAACAAGCACAAGAACATTTTATAATAATCCAAAACTCTGGCAAAAAGTACTGGATAGCATTCAGCCTGGTGACTTTGTACTTATCCAGTTTGGGCATAATGATTCAAGTCCCATTGTGGACACGTTACGCGCTCGAGGAACGATAAAGGGAAATGGTGATGATTACCAAGAAGTGTATAATCCATTGCTGAAACAGCATGAAGTAGTCTATAGCTATGGTTTTTACTTGCGTAGGTTTGTAAAGAATATTCAGGATAAGGGAGCGATAGCAATTATCTGTTCACCCATTCCACGCAATGCTTGGGATGGAAATCAGGTTCGTAAATCGGATTATGCAATATGGGCTGAGGAAGCTGCCCAGCAGAGTGGTGCTTTCTTTATACCATTGCAGGATCTCGTGATTGCCCAGTATGAAACATTGGGAAAAAAGAAAGTAGAAACGGAATTTTTTGATCCTAAAGATGCGACCCATACAATAAAAGCCGGTGCTTTGCTGAATGCTAAACTCGTTGCTGAGCAATTGAAAAAACAAACCAAAATCGGATTAAAGAAATTTATGTAGTATGAAGAAATCTACCTTTCCTGTGGCGATCTTTTTTCTGTTGACACTACTTAAAGTGCATGCACAGCAACGGCCCAATATTGTGTTGATTCTGGCCGATGATATGGGCTATTCCGATTTGGGTTGCTTTGGTTCTGAAATTCAGACTCCAAATCTGGATAAAATGGCAAAGGAAGGGATTAAGATGACTAATTTTTATAATGCTTCGCGTTGTTGTCCATCGCGTGCTTCCCTATTGACCGGATTATATCCGCATCAGGCGGGAGTCGGCGATATGATGAACAAGCGTCCTTTTCCAGCCTATCAGGGTTATTTGAACAGAAATTCGGTCACATTGGCCGAACTATTGAAAAGCGCAGGTTATGGAACCTATATGGCTGGGAAGTGGCATGTTGGACAGGAAAAGGAAAATTGGCCCCGGCAGCGTGGATTTCAGCGCTACTATGGGCTAATTGATGGAGCAAACAGCTACTTTGAAAACCGGCCTTATCGCCCCAATCAAACATTAACGATAGCCTTGGACAATGAGGCGATCGTTCCGCCAAAAGATTACTATAGCTCGGATGCCTATACAGATTATGCAATGACTTTCATTGGTGAGCATTTAGAAACTAAAAAAGAGAATCCTTTTTTTCTATACCTCGCTTTTCAGGCTCCCCACTGGCCTATACATGCCAAACCTCAGGATATTGCAAAGTATCGGGGTAAATATATGGAAGGATGGGAGGCTATTCGTGAAAAGCGTTTTCAAAAACAGCAGCAGTTAGGGATATTGCCGCCTACGACCAAATTGTCACCAATTGATACAACATTGCGAAATTGGAATGATTGCAGTTGGGAAGAAAAAGTCAAATGGGACGAAAAGATGGCTGTCTACGCGGCGATGGTAGACGAATTGGATCAGAATGTTGGCAGACTGGTTGATTTCCTCCGATCGAAGGGGCAATTGGACAACACTGTTTTTATCTTTCTCTCTGATAACGGCGCGAGTAATGAAACGATAAGCAATGCTGGATTTACAGCAGAAATTAGAGCGGCTAACGAATTTCCTGCCAGTCACCCACGCTCTTTTACAGCTTATGGAGTTGAAGGTGCTGCAGTGAGCAATACGCCTTTCAAAAAGTTCAAGCATTGGGAGTTTGAGGGTGGGAATGCCACCGGATTTATCGCTTATGGACCGAAATTCCTGCCAGTAGGAAAACAGTTTGATAGGCCAGCCCATTTGATCGATATCATGCCAACCTTGGCGCAATGGTCAGGAGCAAGCTATCCTAAAACCTATGCAGGTAATACGATTAAACCGATGGAAGGATTGTCCTTGCTTCCACTATGGACAGCACAAAAAGGGGATGTTAATAGGGAAATTTGTTTTGAGCATGAGGGCAACAAAGCTGTGCGCAAAGGAAAATGGAAACTTGTGTCTTCCTATCCTGAACACAGCTGGTATCTGTATGATTTAGAAAACGATCGGAGCGAAACGGTAGACTTGTCCACCACTTTTCCGAAAATATATCATGAAATGATTCAGGTCTATGAAAATTGGGCTAAAAGAGTCGGAGTGATACCATACGAAAAACTTGTACAAAAAAAGGGAAATTCTCCTGATAAATAAATTATAAAGCAAACAAAGCATGAAACTATTTAATATTTATACGGCCACTTTGATGATTGCGTTTTTCCTTTCAGCATGTTCATCGACGAAGAAAGTTGTCGAACAGAAGCAGGAATTAACCGCTGTAGATGTACTTCAGTCGTTGCAGCTGACCAATCGTTATTTCATGAACAAATGGACAGATACCGGTAAACCGATCTATACCAACCGTTGGCGGCCGAGCAATATCTGGACCCGGGCCGTTTATTACGAAGGGCTCATGGCACTTTATCAGATTGATAAAAATAACGAATACTACAATTATGCTGTGGATTGGGGAAATAAACATGACTGGGGTATGCGCAACGGTTTGGAAACTCGAAATGCCGATGACCAAGCTTGTGGGCAGACCTACCTGGATCTCTATGAAATTGAAGCGAAGCCTGAGCGTATCCAAAAGATTAAAGCCAATATTGATTACATTATCAAATCTGGAAAAGTAGACGATTGGACCTGGATTGATGCTATACAAATGGCCATGCCAATTTATGCTAAACTTGGGGTAATGACGAAGGATCAAACTTACTTTGATTACATGTATAAAATGTATCATCATTCAAAAACGCAAGAAGGTGGAGGCCTGTATAACAAGGCCGATAAACTTTGGTGGCGCGATAAGGATTTTGTTCCTCCTTACAAGGAGCCGAATGGTGAGGATTGCTATTGGTCACGTGGCAATGGATGGGTTGTGGCAGCTTTGGTTAGGGTACTCTCTTTGATTCCGGAGAACGAAGCACATCGTGCCGAGTACTTGTCGGATTATAAAGCTATGATGGAAGCACTTGTTCCTATTCAAAGACCGGATGGATTCTGGAATGTCAGTCTACACGATCCGACAAATTTTGGTGGGCGTGAAACTTCAGGCACTGCACTGTTTGTCTATGGTATGGCCTGGGGCATCAATAATGGTTTCCTAGATGCTAAAATATATCGACCTGTTGTAGAAAAGGCGTGGAAAGCAATGACAGCAGAAGCGGTACACCCTTCTGGTTTTTTGGGCTATTTACAAGGAACGGGAAAGGAACCTAAGGATGGTCAGCCGGTCAGTTTTTCAAGTCAACCGGATTTTGAAGATTACGGTTTGGGTTGTTTCTTATTAGGTGGAACAGAAGTCTATAAAATGTTGGCAAGATAAGATGAAAAGGTTATTCTTTATCTTTTGTTGCCTGCTGCTTTCATTCGGTACCTATGCTCAAGCAGGGAGAACGACTTTTAGTTTTAACGCTGACTGGCGTTATCACATCGGCGATATAAGCGATGCCTCTGCTGTAGGCTTCGATGATCGTACATGGCAACAGGTTGCCTTGCCTCAAGCTTGGAATGAAGATGAAGCTTTCGCAAAAGCGATACATGACCTTTCGGCAACTATTGTTTGGTATCGAAAAAAGTTTACTATTCCCAAGGGAGTTACTTCTGATAAGGTCTTTTTGGAATTTGAGGGGATTCGCTTCGGTGGAGAATTTTATCTTAACGGGAAATTTATAGGGCGTCATGAAAATGGCGTCATGGCCGCCGGATTTGATTTATCAGATCTGATGAATAGAGATGGCGAAAATATTTTGGCCATACGTATAGACAATAGTTGGAGCTATCGTGAAAAGGCAACAAATAGCACTTATCAATGGAACGATAAAAACTTTAATGCAAACTATGGCGGAATTCCCAAAAATGTGTGGATCCACTTTGCTTCCAAAATTTATCAGACCCTACCATTGTATTCCAATTTAAAGACTACGGGTGTTTACGTCTATGCAAAAAATATAAACATCCCTAAAAAGACATTGGATCTTTTCGTTTCTTCCGAGGTGAAAAATGAAACCGATAGATCGAGCGTGGTAGATTTTGTTGCCGAAGTACGTAATGCTGAAGGAAAATTGGTAAAAACGTTTTCAAAAACGTTCAATCTTCCTGCCAATCAAACCCAGCAATTGACCATGAACTCAGCCATGAATCATGTTAATTTTTGGAGCTGGGGCTACGGCTATCTTTATACGGTTACGACAAAAATTGTACAGGACAACAAAACTATAGACGCTGTACAAACGAAAACAGGGTTTCGAAAAACGGCTTTTAAAGATGGGATGGTATATCTGAATGATCAGGTATTGATGATGAAGGGCTATGCACAGCGTACAAGTAATGAATGGCCTGCTGTTGGTTTGTCTGTAGCGCCTTGGTTAAGTGATTTTAGCAATGGGCTGATGGTCAGAAGCAATGCCAATTTGGTTCGTTGGATGCACGTAACACCTTGGAAACAGGATGTTGAATCCTGTGATCGTGTGGGATTGATGCAAATGCTACCCGCAGGAGATGCCGAAAAAGATACACAAGGTAGACGTTGGGAGCAGCGAACGGAGCTGATGCGTGATGCAATTATTTATTATAGGAACAATCCCAGTGTTCTGTTTTATGAATGTGGAAACGAGTCTATTTCGGAAGAGCATATGGCTGAGATGAAAGCTATCCGCGATCAATACGATCCAGCTGGTGGGCGCGCCATTGGCTCTCGCGAAATGTTGGATAGTAAGATTGCTGAATATGGCGGTGAAATGCTATATATCAATAAAAGTGCACGCCACCCCACGATTGCAACCGAATATATGCGGGACGAAGCCTTACGTAAATATTGGGATGAATTGAGTTATCCATTTCACAAGGATGGTGAAGGGCCACTTTATAAAGGCGTAGATGCCAGTGATTATAATAGGAATCAAGATAGTTATGTCATTGAAGCTGTACATCGTTGGTGGGAATATTGGAAGATGCGTCCCGGTACTGGTGATCGCGTAAATTCAGGCGGCGTCAATATTATCTTTTCGGATTCCAATACTCATTTTAGAGGAAAGGAGAACTACAGAAGAAGTGGCGAAGTAGATGCCATGCGTATTCCCAAAGACGCTTACTATGCTCATCAGGTTATGTGGGATGGCTGGATTGCTCCAGATCCAAAAGGATTGTATCTGGTAGGGCACTGGAACTATGCTCCTGGAACGAAAAAAGATGTATTGGTCGTTTCTGCAGCTGATCGGGTCGAATTAGCTGTAAACGGTAAGGTACAGGGAAAAGCCGAAAAGCTATATAATTTCCTATACCGTTTTCCAGCTGTTGATTTTGAGGCTGGGGTCTTGTCTGCGAAATCATTCACCAAAGAAGGGAAATTATTGAATACAAAGGAGCTTAGAACCGCAGGTGAACCGTATAAAATCCGTTTAACGGCACAACATGGTAAAAATGGCCTATTTGCGGATGGAAATGATATGGTATTAGCAGAAGTTGAAGTGCTTGACAAGAATGGGGTACGCTGCCCATTGGCATCAAACAGAATAGATTTCAACTTAGATGGACCGATGGATTGGCGCGGTGGTATTGCTCAGGGACCTGATAATTATATTTTAGTTCGATCGCTGCCGGTAGAGGCGGGGATAAATCGCGTATTACTTCGTACGCAGTACGATAAATCTGGGCGGGTGGTGTTGAAGGCGATATCTAATGGACTTTTATCAGATTCAGCCGTGTGGACGGTGCAACCTATCAAAACGTTGGGGAATTATTTTGTAAAAGAATCTAATGAAAATTTACCATCATTCTTAGAACGGGGGCCGAGTCCAGCGAAAGCTACTTTGGTCCAGCTGAAAAAGAGCCTCAAAATCCGCACAGCGACAGCTGGAGCTAACCTAGATAAAGTGGGACAATCCTACGATGATAATGAGCTGTCGGATTGGGTCAATGATGGCCAGCTAGGTACCGCATGGATTACATATACTTTACAGGAAAAATCTGATATTGATGAGATTGATTTGAAATTGAACAATTTTAGGTCGAGATCCTATCCGCTACAGGTTTTCGTAGACGACAAACTTGTTTTTGAGGGAAATACAGATATTACGCTAGGTTACTGCACACTTTCTTTCCCACGTACAAAGGGTGAAAGGGTAACTATAAAGCTTAAAAATGCACCTTTTACTGCGAAAGAAAATAATCAGGTAGAAGTGGGCGGTAAGAAACTTGATGATGGCATCGCACGCAATGACGCCAAGGCGAAAGGTACCTTGAGCATTATCGAAGCTGACATACATCAGGTATTGGCTAATTAAGAATATTTGGCGATTATAAAATAGTTCAGTACATAAACGAAATGGAGAAAATAGCGTTTAAAATGAAATTGAAACCGGGCATGTCTGCGGAATACAAGCGGAGACATGATGCGATCTGGCCAGAATTAATAACCCTATTGCGCGAAAACGGGGTGTCTGATTATAGCATTTTTTTGGATGAGGAGACGGATACTTTATTTGCGGTTCAGTATTTAGCAGGACATTCGTCACAAGAGCTGGGTAAGGAAGTTATTGTTCAGCAATGGTGGGATTATATGCATGATATCATGGACGTAAATCCCGACCACTCCCCAGTGTCGATAAATTTGAAAAAGGTGTTTCACATGGATTAGGTTAATTTTAACATGAAGAAAATCTATATATCATTAGTGCTTGCCTGTAATCTTTTGGCTGTCGGTCGAACGATAGCGCAGGATCTATGGCCAGCAGTTACCAAAGAAATGAGACCTTGGACACGTTGGTGGTGGCTGGGTTCAGCTGTGGACCGGCCTAATCTCGAACGTGAATTAACCTTATTTGACAAAAGCGGATTTGGTGGCGTCGAGGTAACACCGATTTATGGTGCTAAAGGATTTGAATCCAACTACCTGAACTTTCTTTCACCACAATGGATGAATATGTTGGGTGTAACAACGGATAAGGCCAATGCCTTGGGAATGGGGGTAGACATTAATTTGGGTACGGGGTGGCCATTCGGGGGACCTCAAATCAAAGAAAAGGATGCCGCTACCAAATTAATCCTGGATGAATTTGAACTGAAAAAAGGTGAAAGGATCACGTTTCCCCTAAAACCTAAGGATCCTAAACAGCATTATTTCTTTCTGCAGGCTTTACGGGCATTTAGAGCCGACAATAGTGAGATTAAACTGGATGATTATATTTCAAAGACCACTGGAACATGGGAAGCACCTGCCGATATTCGTCTATTAGCGGTATTTTCTGGGAGAACGGGGCAGAAAGTCAAACGTGCCGCACCGGGGGGAGCGGGGTATACGCTCGATCACCTTGGGCAGCAATCTGTCGTATCTTATTTCAATAGATTTACCGAAGCTTTTAAGGATAAACCATTGCATGTGCGTGCTTTTTTTAACGATAGCTACGAAGTATATGGGGCAAATTGGACGGATGAGTTTTTGCAATCATTCGAACGGATAAAAGGATACAAACTTCAAGATAACCTGCTAGATTTTGTGGGTAAAGGTAAGGATGAAGCTAAAACAGCAGGCCTTAAATCGGATTATCGTGAAGTTGTGAATGCACTGCTTGCCCAGAATTTCTTGATCCCATTTACGGATTTTGCCCATCGCTATCGTGCGATTTCAAAAAATCAAGCCCATGGATCTCCAGGAAATCTGATTGACTTGTATGCGGATACAGATATTGCGGAGTGTGAAACCTTTGGATCCAGTAGTTTCAATCTTCCCGGATTAAGACGGGATACTGCTGATATCCGTAATGTGGACCCGGATCCCATGATGGCAAAATTTGCGACATCGGCGACAAATGTATACGGTAAAAAATATACTTCTTCGGAAACATTCACGTGGCTTACGGAACATTTTAAAACCTCCTTGTCACAAACGAAACCTGAAGTCGAACAACTATTCCTCGCTGGGGTGAATCATGTATTCTATCACGGGACAACCTATTCGCCAGAAAATGTACCTTTTCCGGGATGGTTGTTCTATGCTTCCGTTAATTTTGTTCCGCAAAACTCGTTCTGGGATCACCTTACTGGTTTGAATCAATATATTACGCGTGTGCAATCCATCCTTCAATCCAGCCGGGCCGACAATGAACTGCTGGTATATTGGCCCATTTATGATATTTGGAATAATGCCAAAGGAATGGATAAGGCACTAAAGGTTCATGATGTTGACGAGTGGTTACATCCAACGCAATTTTATAAACAAAGTGTTCAGCTGCAGAAACGGGGGTATAGCTTTGATTTTGCAACTGATAAAATTTTGGCGGGAACTACAGTAAACGACCGGAAATTACAAACATCAAAGGATGCGATCCCGTATCGAGCAATTTATATACCTGCCTGTCATTATTTTTCTGAAGTGACCCTGCAGAAAATACTGGAAATGGCCAACCAGGGAGCAACTATTATTTTCCAAGAATTACCACTGACCGTGCCTGGCTACGGCCAATTAGAACAACGCCGCACGCTGTTCAATAAATTAATTGCATCACTAGGGTTCGATAAAGATAAAGCGAATCAGTATACAGCATTTGGAAAAGGAAAAATCTATTTGACTACAAATATTAATTCAGCCCTGGAAACCGAACAGATATTACCTGAACGGATTAATCAAACCGGGCTAAAGTTTTCAAGAAGAGTTGCCGGTAAGGATACCTATTATTATTTAGTCAATCACAGCGGACAGACCGTGGATCGCTATATCGCGCTGAATGTACAAGCGAAATATTATTCTTTATTGGATCCCCAGACTGGGCGGACCTATCAGTTGCCATCATCTGATGGAAAGATACGGGCGCAGATTCCATCGGGTTATTCTTGGATTGTCTTGGCCTCGGAGCAACAAGCCAGCGAACCTTTCCGCTATCAGGATGAGTTACACCAAGTGGCTCAATTGGACCGCGACTGGAAAGTGAATTTTATTGCCGGAGGACCTGTTTTACCAAAGGCTAAAAAGCTTGATCAGCTCTCTTCGTGGACCGAATGGGGCGATAAAGATGCCGTTAATTTTTCGGGTACAGCAAACTACGAGAAAACATTCTCTATCCATAAAGACTTGTCAAAATCATATCTACTCAAGCTTGGGCGTGTTGCGGAAAGTGCCAGAGTATATATTAACGGAAAGGACGCGGGTGTGTTATGGTCAATTCCTTTTCAACAGGATATTACCCCATTATTGGTAAATGGCGAAAACAAGATTCGTATTGAAGTCGCCAACTTAATGGCAAACCGGATTAGTTATTTGGACCGCAAAAAAGTTACCTGGCGAAATTATCACGAAATCAATTTCGTCAATATCAATTATAAAGATTTTGATGCCAGCAAATGGGCGCCCATGGAAAGTGGGCTGATTGGGCCCGTAACCATTTGGAGTTATTAAATGAAAAACGATTGGATGTGTTCGTGCGAGCTTGTCTTTATCTGATTGATTTTTTGCGAGCATAAAAAGTGGTCAGTAGCTTTAGTGCGGATAGAAAGAGAACAAGTTGTTACAATAATAGGCCTGTATAACTACAAGAAGCCCCTTAAATGGGGCTTTTTGCTTTCTAAAATAAACGGAGATACCTGCGAACCTGTAAGTTCAGGATAGTTAGTTTAAAGGGATGCTATAACTTCCTGTTACCAATATAAATCACAAGTAACAATTTAAACTTCAACCCATGAAAAATAGCTTACGATATGGTACCGTGGTAATGATCCAGTTGGCATTGACTCAGGTATTGTATGCTCAAGAACTGCTGAAAGGAAAAGTTGTTGACGATAAAAGTCAGCCTATTAGCGGAGTGACTATCCGTGTGAACGGCAAAGGTAGTGGAACGACGAATAAAAATGGTGAATTTGGTATCGTGGCCAAGCCGGGGGATAAAGTTACCTTCACTTCGATAGAATACCTATCTAAAACCTTAATCGTATCCAACCGCTCTTTTTTGCAGGTAGACATGATGTCCAAGCAAGAAGCTCTTGACGAAGTCGTTGTCATTGGCTATGGAACGCAAAAGCGGACTAATCTTATTGCACCCGTTTCAAAATTTAACGCTGAAAATCTCGATGAACGGCCTATTGCTCGCGTTGATCAGGCCTTGATCGGGCAGATGTCTGGCGTACGGGTCAAGCAATCTACGGGTGTTCCCGGAAAGGGGTTAAGTGTACAGGTCAGGGGGGCGGGGTCTATTACTGCTGGTAGTGAGCCCTTGTATGTCATTGATGGTTTCCCATTGTCAACGGCCTCGCAAAATGGCTCCGGAAACTATGCCTCGGGAAATCCTTTGGACAATATGAACCCCAATGATATTGAATCTGTAGAGGTTTTAAAAGATGCATCTGCGGCTGCTATTTACGGATCCCGGGCAGCAAACGGCGTTGTCCTGATCACCACAAAGCGTGGAAAGAGCGGTCAGGCCAAACTGAGTCTCAATTCATACATTGGTATTTCCGAGGCTTATAAGAAATTGGATATGTTGAATGGTGAGGAATGGATAGATAGAGCCGTGGAGATGATCAACGCGCAGTGGGAAGCTTCGGGTACAGGAAGGCTGGCAAACCAAAGCAATGCCGAACGGCGGAAAATATTGGGGCTCGCCGACGGGACATATAATACATCTTATATGTATGATGACCGCTGGCTGGAGCCTGGACATCCCGGGCTTCACCTCATTAACTGGCAGGACGAAGCGTATCGAAAAGGAGTGATTCAAAATTACCAGGTTGCAGCGTCGGGAGCGACAGAATTTGTCAATTATTATGTCTCTGGGAATTATCTCAATCAGCAGGGTATTGTGAAAGGATTGGATTATAAAAACTATACTGCCAGGGCTAACGTTGAAGTGAAACCGAATAAGAAATTCGCATTCGGTTTAAACCTAGCACCTACTTATTCGATAGGAAATGACCCCGGGGTGGAAGGAAAGGATAATATCATGCATCAGATTTATTCGATGTCACCGGTTCAGGATCATACTGCAGGAACAGTAAACGTTTTTGACAATGAAAAATATCCTTGGAGCACTTCAACAAATGATCCCATTGCTAAATTGAATTATTATATCGGGGAAAACAAAATTTCACGTTTACTGGGAACAGTTTATGGACAATACAATATTCTTGATAACTTCAATTTTAAGACTACGGTCAATTTGGATCAAACCGATAGCCGGAGCAATAGATTTCAGCCTTACACAGTTGGAGGAACTTTGGCTAACCGAACCAATAATCCGAATCAAGCGACCTACGGATCCAATAGTGTTTACCGAAAGCAGACCTTTGTGAACGAAAACACCTTAAATTATCACCTCAATATTGACAAGCATGATGTTACTGCGCTGTTGGGACAAGCTTATAATTTTGATAAACTTGAAACTTCTTCCATCACCTCGCAGGGCGGTTATACCAATAGTTCTATAACAACGTTGAACGGCGCAGTTGCTACAGTGGCTTCAACAGGTGCAACACAAAGTGTCTTGCTCTCTTATTTTGGGCGTGTCCAATATGCCTATGATGGTAAGTATTTACTGTCCGGAAGTATTCGTCGGGACGGCTCATCGCGTTTTGGATCCAATACCAAATGGGGTTGGTTCCCATCGTTATCCATGGGCTGGCGTCTGTCAGAGGAGAATTTTATGAAACCAATCACCTTTATTAATGAGCTGAAATTACGCGGAAGTTATGGTGAATCTGGGAATAACAATATAGGTGATTACAGCAGTATTGCTTTATTGGGATTTTATAATTATTCGTTAAATGGCTTATCTGCTTCGGGACAGGCGCCAAGCAATATCATTAATCCGGATCTCAAATGGGAAAAATCACGAACTTATGATATTGGATTGGATTTTGGCCTTTTCGGTTCCCGCCTTACAGGATCGTTTGACTTGTATACGCGCAAAAGCAGTGATTTATTATTAAATGTCCCTTCCATGCTGGCGACAGGGTTTTCTTCCTACTTGGATAATGCTGGTGAAGTGAAAAGTCGAGGATGGGATTTTGAGTTCACTTCCCATCAGATCAGAAAATCGGATTTTTCATGGTCTACCTCTTTCAACATCAGTCATAATTCCAATAAGGTAACAAAACTTGATGGGGAGCAAAAAGAAATTTTAATTCCATCTTCGTTTGATATCCAACATAGCCTTTTGCGGATTGGTGAGCCGATGTATAGTATTTATGTCGTGAAACAAGATGGCATATTAAGTCAGGCGGATATTGATGCTGGGGCGGCATTGTATGGTAGCCAAAAGGCAGGCGATCCAAGGTATGTGGACTCCAACGGGGATGGTGTGATTGATGCGAATGACCGTGTGATTGTGGGGCCTCCAAACCCTAGCTATGTGTGGGGGATAACCAACAACTTTAAATATAAAAATTTTGACCTGAGTTTTATGTTCCAAGGCCAGAATGGAGGTCATATCTATTCCTTATTAGGAAGGGCATTGGGACGTACGGGCCAAGGATCATCGGACAATGCACTTGGTTTTTATCGGAATAGATGGCGTTCAGAAGAGGAGCCTGGAGAAGGCCGTGTTGGAAAAGCTTATTCAACGTTTGGGCGGATTAAAAATACAGATTGGCTGTATTCCTCGGATTATTGGCGCCTACGCAACGTCACTCTTGGTTATAATGTAAAAGACCTGAAATTGGGAAGTCAGTCCAAACTTAGTTTAGTCCGTTTATTCGTGACATTGGAGAATCTTTGGGGAAAGGACAAATATGACGGCGGTGTGAATCCAGAATCTGCCAATACAAATTTAAGTGGGAGTGCTGATTATCCCGAGGCAGGTGATTATGGAGGCTTGGCAATTCCGAAAACGATAACATTTGGTTTAAACGTAAATTTCTAAAACAATGAAAAAATTGAGTATATTTTTGTTGATAGCGGGTCTATTGGGATCTTGCAAAATGGATCTGGACCAGCAGCCCATTTCGAACGCAACATCAGATACGTACTTTAAGACTACGAATGATTTTGTTCAAGGATTGAATGCCATATATAATAGTACACGAGGATATCCAGACCGCTTAATGAATCTTTCGGAGACACGATCTGACAATTTATACGCCGTTTCTGATGGTGGGGTACGAGATTGGGAAGGGATCAATAGTTTTCATAAAACAATTGCCAGTAACCCCTATGTAATAGAAGCTTGGCAAACAAATTTCAACGGTATCTTTCGTGTAAACAATTATTTAGAACAACTTGAGGCGAATGGAGCTACAGCCATCTCGGATGCGAATCTTCGCAATAGAATGGAAGGCGAAGCTCGATTTATGCGTGCATTTTTTTATTTTGATTTGATTCGATACTTCGGGAAAGTACCGCTGATTGACAAGGTGGTCTCTGCCAGTCAAGCTAAGAATATTGGGCGGAGCAACGTGGAGGAGCTATATGCCTTAATTATTGAAGATTTAAATAAGGCTATTAATGCCCTTCCAGCCCCCAGCGCCTATGCGGCTGTTGATAAAGGTCGTGTCAATAAATATGCTGCAAAAATGTTGCTGGGATTGGTTTACATGACGCGGTCAGGGCCCACTTTGGGTATTGAAGGTGCCGGTTTAAACAGCAATGAATGGGCGAAAGCCGTGGAGCAGTTCAACGAGGTAATCAATAGCAATGAATTTAGTTTGCTGACCAGCTATAATAGCATTTTTGATTATGGTAATGAGCGCAACAAGGAAGTGGTTTTTAATATTGAATATTCTAGCGGTGCTAATCCCGTTGTTGGGGCTACATTTCCTTGGGTACTTGTGCCTGACAATTGGTTCAATTCACTCGGTCTGGCCACGCAAGGAGGCCTCACGATTAGGCCAGTATCGGATGACTTGCTTCAATCGTATGATGCAAGCGATAGTCGGAGAACATTCAGTATTCAGCAAGGATATACCTATGGCAATGTTGCTGAAACAAGATCTTTTATTAAGAAATTTGTGGATGTTACTAAAGTGCCTGCAAATCGAATGGATTGGCCGATTAATTATATTGTATTTCGCTATAGTGATTTATTGTTGCTAAAGGCGGAGTGTATATTGAATGGCGCCCCTGGGGCTATTCAAACGGATGTAGATGCGGTAGTCAATCAAATCCGAAAGCGCGCTGGATTGACAAGTGAGCTGACCAATGTCACTAAATCGCAGCTGATGGACGAAAGGAGACGGGAATTTGTTGGTGAAGGGCTGCGTTGGTTTGATCTTGTCCGCAGCGGTAATGTGGAATCTGTCATGAAGGCTTGGATCACGAAAGAGGATGTCGCAAAGCAGATGTCAGATTTCCAAGTCAATTATGTGCTCTATCCAGTGCCACAATCCGAACTAGACAATAGTCCGGGCTTATATACACAGAATCCAGGCTATTAATAATTTTTATAATCAAACTCAACCTAACCTACCCGTTCTGAACGGGTAGGTTTTTTTTGTAAAAATGCATTCGGTTACAGGATAGCGCAGGATAGGTCCCTTCGCTAGTTTTCTTATCTTACAGCTTGATTCGCCGATCACTGCGAGTCTAATTAAACCAAATTGTAAATCACGGGAAGGAAGTGTTAAATGGATAGAAGATTCTTCTTAAAATCAAATGCATTTTTGTGGATATCAACGTTGCTCCCTCTAGCTACATCGGGGCGAAAAGGCGGAATAGCGTCGTCCTATTTCACATTGAAACCGATTGGTCGCTCTTTACAATTACAGGATTATTTTATTTGGTGCTCATCTCCGATCTGGGGGGATGATGGTAAGGTTCATCTTTTTTATTCACGTTGGCGAAAGGAAAAAGGGATGGGAGGCTGGATCAAAGGTTCTGAGATAGGGCACGCAGTTGCTGATTCTCCCTATGAAACATTCCAACATAAGGATGTTGTTCTACAACCTCGGGAAGGATTTTGGGATAGTACAACCTGCCATAATCCTCTGATAAAAAAGATAGCGGATACCTATTATCTTTTTTATATGGGAAACTCCAATGGAAAAACAGATACGAAGAGGATCGGTGTGGCAACTTCTACAAGCTTGGATGGACCATGGAAACGGAGCGATAATCCCATTTTGTTGCCCGGAGCGGAAGGTGCATGGGATGATCATTGTACCACAAACCCAGCATTTCTAAAAGGTAACGATGGTAAATTTTGGCTGTATTATAAATCTTGGAATACCGCTGAATACGTACAGGATAAAGGTCCTGTTCGAGGAAATCGAAAGTATGGATTGGCCAAAGCTGAACATCCATTGGGACCCTATATGAAAGTATCCGAACATCCGGTAATTGATTTTTCTGATCGTCCTCATAATGCGCAGCTTGAAGATGCTTTTGTATGGAAACAGGATGAACAGTATTGTTTGTTAGCTAGGGATATGGGGTTTTACAATCACGAATATGGATTGATCTTAAAATCATCGGATGGCGTTAAATGGTCTGAACCGCAAGTAGCCTATTTAAATTTATCAACATATATTCAGGAGCCGCCGCCACCCGCAAACTTGAAGCGCTTTGGCAGACTTGAAAGACCTATGATCCTGATGGATAAAAAAACAGATGAACTGCGTTTCCTTTTTGGAGCCACACAGGGTGGTGCCGCCGGTACTTCAACAACATACGTTTTTGAGATCCTGTGAAGATATACCATCGTTTTGTAGACTTTGAGTAAGTAACAGCACAATGGTGCCCTTGTATCTTAAACATCGATGCCAGTGGGCTGGAGGTGCCCACTCATATATTTAAGTATAACCAGAAACAATTATAAGTCAATGAAAAAGATTCTTAGTATGCTCCTCGCAATTTTTGCCTGCGCAGCAGGTCAAGCGCAACAGGCGACCTGGAGCAGTGCCCAGCAGCCCCTAAAAGAAATTGAACAGCTTAAAAAGATTATTGTGGCCCCCTCATTTAGAAATAAAGATTATTCCATCACCGATTTTGGGGCACTTGGAGATGGAAAGACAAAAAATACAGCAGCTTTTAAAGAAGCAATTGAAACGTGCAATAAGCAAGGTGGAGGACGGGTGGTGGTTCCTAAAGGGGTATACTTGACCGGTGCTATTTATTTGAAAAGCAATGTCAATCTTCACGTTAGTGAAGGCGCAACGATACTGTTCAGTAGAGATAGCGCAGATTACCCAATGGTATTCACACGTTGGGAAGGTATGGAATGTGTCAATTTTTCCCCATTCATCTATGCGTATAAAGAAGAAAACATTGCCATTACGGGAAAAGGATTGTTGGATGGAAATGCCGACAATGATCATTGGTGGTATTGGTGCGGTGCGAGAAAATATGGTTGGCATGAAGGCCGCCCTGGCGAACAAAAGCCTGCACGTGCAATTTTGCATCAGCAGATGGCCGAAGAGATCAATCCGCACAAAAGGGTATTTGGCGACGGAAATTTTCTCCGGCCCAATTTTGTACAACCTTATCTATGCAAAAATGTCTGGATTGCTGACGTGAAGTTAATTAATTCTCCGATGTGGAATCTCAATCCTGTCCTATGTGAGAATGTGTTGATTGAAGGAGTGAAAGTGGTGAGTCATGGACCTAATAATGATGGCTGTGATCCCGAAGCAAGTAAAAATGTATGGATCAGGAATTGCTATTTTGATACCGGCGATGATTGTATTGCCATTAAGTCTGGACGAGACGAAGATGGCCGCAATATTGGTCGACCTGCGGAGAATCATATCATCGAAAATTGTGAAATGAAAGATGGACATGGCGGTGTCGTTATCGGTAGCGAGATTGCCGGCGGAGCTAAAAATATTTACGCGCTGAACAATGTCATGGATAGTCCAAATCTAGATCGTGCCCTTCGGATAAAGACCAGTTCAAGTAGAGGCGGTACTATCGAAAATGTGTTTTTTTATAACACACAGGTGGGACAGTATAAAGAAGCTGCTGTGCGTTTTAATATGTTTTATGAAAAGCCCGGAAAACATATTCCGACGATTCGGAATATCTGGGTCGAAAACCTTCAGGTAAAAGGTGGCGGCAAGTATGCTGTGCTCTCCACGGCTTATGAATCGTCACCTGTCACTGGTTTTACAATGGTGAATTGTAAAATTGAAGGTGTAAAAGAAGCCTATAAAGTGGATTACCTAAAGCATGTAACACTAAAGAATGTCATTGTTAATGGGAAGGAAATCAGGTCTTTCGATTAGCATAACCTATCCGTCACGAGAAAATTTAAAGTCCATTGGCCATGAAGTAGCATGTTTTTCATTAAAAAAGAAAGCTCAGCATCGCTAATGCATGAAATAATTATTGATATGATACGAAAGTGTTTGATTTTTTGTTGCTTTTCGATTGCCGTATTTTTACAGAAAACTCTTGCTCAATCCAAGCATTGGCAAGATAATGACCGCACGTTACATTATACCGAAGATCAGGGTGACTTCCTGCTGGTCAATGGGCGATATCGATTTAATCGCGCGCTTTATGGTAATAACCTCGCATCCCGCGTTGAAGCAGGAGATCTACCCGAATTCGCGTTATACATGCCAGGAATGGGCGGTAATCTGCAATTTGTGTTAGGCAACAAGCAACTGCGAAAAAAAATGATTGATGCCGATCACATAGAGACAAGGTATCGACCTGGAGCGATGCACTATCGTATTCAAGATGCTTTATTAGGAAAGGGTTATATTGATATTACTGTCCTGGCGCAGGCCAATGCTGAGGGGATGATCGTAAAACTACAGCCGAAAAACGTTAAATCTGATGTACAGCTGTATGCTATCTATGGGGGAGCGAGCGGACAAACATTCAGTAGAAATGGCGACATAGGCGCTGATCCTGAATCAGGGTTTTACCTTCTTCCAGCGTATTGTGAGCGTAACCACTATAGACTACATAAATATAGTTTTGAGCTCAGGTATCAAAACAGTAAAAATGAGCCGCAGTTTATGCAAGGTAGTTTTTCCGATCTCTCAAAGCTGCGCGTGTCAGATGCTAAGGTTTTGGATGATCTTTCCAATCTGGCGAACCTGGAAAATAGGGGCAGCCCTATTCTTGTGGGAGAATATGATCTGACTGAAAAAACACATTATATTCAAATCGCTAAGGGTAAGCTTTCGGCCACGGAATTTTCTGAAAGCTCCATAGCGAAGATCTTTGAACAAGCAGAACAGAAAAGAGCTTCCTTAGCCGGTCGGGTCAAAATAAATACACCGGATCGCTTTATCAATAATTTGGGTGCAGCATTGTCGGTAGCTGCTGACGGTATTTGGGAATCGCCTACTTTTCTGCATGGTGCTGTGGCATGGCGTATGCGATTGAATGCCTGGCGGGGAGCTTATACAGCAGATGTGTTGGGCTGGCACGATAGGGCGAAAGAACACTTTTCGAGCTACGCCAATTCGCAGGTAATGGAACCAAGCTCCGGCCCCGTAGTGATGGATACCGCATTACACCTCGCACGACATTTGGAGAAAATGGGCACCTCCATGTTTTCCAGTGGCTATATTTCCCGCAATCCCAATAACAATTCTGTCCCCCATCACTACGATATGAACTTGGTCTTTATCGATCAACTATTGTCACATTTTAATTATACCGGGGATGTCGCTTATATCAAAGAGATGTGGCCTATCCTGACCCGGCATCTCAATTGGGAAAAGCGCAATTTTGATCGTGACAATGATGGCCTGTACGATGCCTATTGTGCGATCTGGGCCAGCGATGGATTGCAATATTCTGGTGGGGCTGTCACGCATACGACCGCTTATATGTATCGTGCGTATCAGATGATGGCCAAACTCGCAAAGGTTATCGGTGAAGATGCAAATCCCTATCAACAGGAAGCTAATAAGATTCAACAGGCATTAAAAAACCGACTTTGGCTAAAAGAAAAGGGATATTTCGCAGAATTTCAGGATGCGCTTGGCAATCAGCTTGTACACGAAAATCCGGGTTTATGGACCATTTATCACGCTGCAGATGCTGCTATACTGGATGATTTTGAAAGCTATCAAAACCTGCAATATGTAACTAATTATTTGCCAAAGATTCCTATTCATGTCAACGGACAAGTGCAACAGCACCTGTATACTTTGCCCACGACGACATGGCAGCCCTACACTTGGTCGATCAATAATGTTGCTTTGGCAGAGAATCTACAGACAGCATTGGCCTATTGGCAATCTGGTCGGGCAGATGATGCTTATCAGCTCTGGAAAAGTAACCTCATGGAAAGTATGTACCATGGGATCAGTCCAGCCAACTTTCAGCAGCTTTCCCATTACGATGCATTTAGAGGCGAATTATACCGTGATTTTGCCGACCCTATTGGTGTGGCATCTCGTACCTTAGTCGAAGGATTATTTGGCGTGCATCCGCGTCTATTGGACAAACAATTGTTTATTAAACCTGGTTTCCCATCGACATGGAATCATGCGCGGATCGAATTGCCGCAATGGAGTTACGCTTATAAAAAAGATAACACCACTATTACATTTCAAATTAACACGCGTTATGCAATGCCAGTAAAACTTACGTTGGAAGTTCCAGTAGATTTTACAGCGGTACGTGCCGTGAAGGTCAATGGAAAGGAAGCCAAGTGGTCGCTAAAATCTTCAGCTATTAATAGGCCATATGTCGTGATTGAATCTGACCCTGACAAAGATTTCGATATTTCGATCATCGGTGATGGTCAACTCGAAAGAATAGAAACCAGAAATGTAGAGCAAGCATTCACCGATCATTGGTCAGTCCCCTTAGCTGCTAATACCCAACTGTTGGAAAGCTTCGATCCTCAAGGTCTCATTGTAAACAGCATAGGGCAAAAATTTTCTTTCGTACAGCAAGAGCGGTTAGGGACCTTTTTTGTGAAGCTTCAGCAGGGAGAGATGATTTGGTGGCAAGCCGTTGATATTCGGTTATTACCACCATTGAAAGCAACGATTGTAAAAAAGGGTGCAGGTTATGGGTTAATCGTAGAAAATCGTTCCGTTCACCCGCAGGACCTCAAAATTGAGCATAACAGTTTCCAGGCTCCCTTAAATTTAAAATCTAATGAAGCAAAAGAACTGCAGCTTCCAAGTAGTATCTTTTCGAAAGGAACAAACAACTTTTATCTGCGTGGGAAGACATATCTTCAAAAAATAGATTATACCGATTGGACGATTAAGGATAAACCGAGTTTTTTGAAACAAAATTTATCAAATTATTACAATGCCCGTTTGACAGATATATTTCAACAGCAATATCTTTCGCCGCGACCAGAAGGTCCGACGTTGCAACTCCCTTGGCAAGGGATAGGCAATTGGTGCTATCCATTGACGACGGCGAATATTGATGACAGCGGAATCATGAAAAAAGCCGAGCAGAAGGATCTAACATACCTAGGTATTCCGTTTCAGCTAAATAACAATTCCAAAAATGTTGTCTTTGTCAGCCAGTGGGATAATTATCCGACAAGCGTCAAAATACCTTTAGCGGGCCAGGCCAGCAAAATGTATCTTCTGGTCTCCGGTTCTACAAATCCCATGCAGTCACAGTGTGTCAACGCTACGATTAAGGTGAAATATAGCGACGGAACTGCAGATACCCTTGATCTGATCAACCCCGTAAACTGGTGGCCAATCGAACAGGACTATTTAGACGACAACCATGCTTTTGATCTCCCTGATGATCGTATTCCTTATCGAATCAGTTTAAAATCGGGCGAGCTGTATAAAGGAGGCACCTGGAAGCATTACACCGATATCAAAGGATATAGCAGCAGAGCCATTGAAGGCGGAGCGGCTACCTTATTGGATTTACCGTTAAACGTAAAAAAGACGCTCCAATCCGTAGAGCTTATTGCTGTAGCAAACGATGCGGTCATCGGTCTGATAAGTCTCACTTTAATCCAATAGATAAATTAAGAAATATTAAAATGTACGCCGAAATTTCTAGTAGAAATCGTGCACTGGGGTAGC
Source organism: Sphingobacterium sp. UBA1498 (assembly GCF_002325125.1). Lineage (NCBI taxonomy): Bacteria > Pseudomonadati > Bacteroidota > Sphingobacteriia > Sphingobacteriales > Sphingobacteriaceae > Sphingobacterium > Sphingobacterium sp. UBA1498. Next base: position 92,169 of record NZ_DCRG01000019.1, on the reverse strand, counting down.
GTATATCTAAAAATACAATATAGATGAAAAAGAAGTTTAGTATTATTTTCACTTTCCTTATAAGTGCCTTAAATCCTATGTTGGTGTTAGCTCAGCAAGGGACTAAAATTAATCGAGAAAATGTCGTTAAAAGGCATAACGTCTCCAATCATGTTATGGATACTTTAGCATCGCTAACCGTGGGGAATGGTACCTTTGCCTATACGGTCGATGCTACAGGGATGCAATCTTTTCCGATCTATTACAAAAACGGAGTTTCTTTAGGAACGCAGTCTGAGTGGGGTTGGGACGCCTTTCCAAATACTAAGAACTATAAATTTGAGGAAACCTTACAATCTTACGACTTTAACAACGAAGGCCGGAGTGCAAAATATAGTGTGCAGCTGAAGGAGCCAGCGCGTAATGCCGGTGCAGTAAACTATTTTAGAGAAAACAAACATCGCCTGCAATTAGGGAACGTGGGTTTGGAGCTGTATCTAAAAAATGGCCAACGGGCTACGGTCAAGGATATTGAAGGCATTCGGCAGGAATTAAATCTCTGGACCGGTATTATTACCAGTGAATTTCGCATAGAGGGAGAGCCTATTGCCGTAAAAACGGCCGCATATCAAGGAAGTGACCGTATTGCTGTACATGTTGTTTCTCCATTAATCGCACAGCAAAGGCTTAAAATATTTATACAGTATCCGTATCCCAGCGGGAAATTTTTGGATGAAGGGACTAATTATAATCAGGCGAATAATCATCAAACCACCATTATCAATCAATCGTCAAATGGTGCAGTGATAAATCATCAGTTGCAGGGCACAAGTTATGTTACAAAACTGAATTACTCCCAAGGAACCCTAAAAAATAAGGCTTCACATTACTTTGTGTACCAACCCGCTAGTACACTGGGAGAGTTTGATTTTTCATTTGCGTTTGCAGAAACAAACAACGATGACGAATGTGGGTATGGGTTTACGGAAGCTGCTGCCGAAAGTACCGATACCTGGAAGCGTTTTTGGGAAAGTGGTGCTGCGGTAGACTTTGCAGGCAGCACAGACCCAAGAGCCAATGAATTGGAAAGAAGAGTTGTACTCTCTCAATACCTGACAAAAGTACAATGTGGCGGAAGCAATCCGCCCCAAGAAACTGGCCTCACTTTTAATAGTTGGTATGGAAAACCACACACGGAAATGCATTGGTGGCATGCTGTGCATTTTGCATTATGGGGACGATCAGACATGATGGAAAAAACATTAGACTATTATTTTAGGACGTTTAAAAAGGCCAGGGCACTGGCCGAGCGGCAAGGCTATCAAGGCGTTCGATGGATTAAAATGTCTGACAACGATGGCCATGAAAGTCCCTCATCTGTAGCTGCTTTTTTAGTCTGGCAACAGCCTCATATCATTTACATGACCGAATTGGCGTACCGTGACAAAAAGAACCTGGATGTCTTGAAAAAATACAAGGACTTGGTATTTGCAACGGCTGATTTTATGGCTGACTTTGCCCATTATGATCGAGTAACAGGTCGCTATAATATCGGAAAGGGAGTTATTCCGGCGCAAGAAGTATTCAAAGCTTCCGAAACAATGAACCCGACTTATGAGGTTGCTTATTGGGATTGGGCGCTGCGTATCGCCCAACAATGGAAGGAGCGTCTGGGAGAACCGAGGGTGGCAAAATGGGATGAAGTTATTGACAAATTAGCTCCCTTACCAATGAAAGACAACTGCTACCTGGCCACGGAAACTGCGCCCGATTCTTATACTTACGATCGATGGATGACAGACCATCCTGCGGTACTCGGTGCATTGGGCATGGTTCCTGAATCCGCGAAGCTCAATAAAGATGTGATGAAAAATACGCTGGATGTCATTTGGAAGAAATGGCATTGGGAAAAAACCTGGGGATGGGATTTCCCGATGACGGCCATGAATGCTGCTCGTCTAAATCTTCCCAATAAAGCACTTGATGCACTATTTATGAATGTCCAAACCAATACCTATCTCAAAAATGGTCATAATTACCAAGATGGACGGCTCAGAATCTATCTGCCCGGCAATGGCGGTGTGTTAACAACCGTTGCGATGATGCTTGAAGGTTGGGATGCGTCTATAGGTGATCTTCCTGGATTTCCAAAAGATGGTTCATGGGTTATAAAAAAAGAAGGATTTAAAAAAATGCCTTAATAGATGATATAGAAAATAAGAACGATGGCCAAAGGATAGTGTCCCCTTTGAAAAGCACCGATAGCCTCTGAGTATCAATGTGTCGTTTGGACATATAGCAGTACAGTGCAGGATGATGAAACCGGTTGCATTGTGTAATATTGAATCAACCAATATGATACAATTATAAACCCAAAAGCTAACGCGAGTTGGCTTGAAAATTCATTATTATGAAAAGAAGGTGTCTATTTTCTTTTGGCGCTTTGGCTATGATATTTATTTCTTGCGCTAAAGAGGGGCTTATTTCAAAGCTGGACTGGATTGAATGGATAGCGCACAATGCCACAGCAGACGGTTCTGCATTAGTAGCTTTCCCTGGAGCAGAGGGCTTCGGCCGTTTTGCGAAAGGCGCAAGAGCAGCAATCACGCCAAGCGTCTACTTTGTGACGAATCTGAATGACAGCGGACCAGGCTCTTTTCGGGATGCAGTCAGCAAACCAGGACGTTTCGTTTTATTCAAGGTTGCTGGGATTGTTTACCTCAAATCGAATGTATCCATTGCAGCACATACGACAATTGCAGGTCACACCGCTCCAGGACAGGGCATTGTACTCTATGGAAGAAAGGTCTCTTTTACAGGATCAAATGAAACGATAGCACGTTTTCTTCGCATTAGGCTTGGAGCCAATGCAGGGGCAGGAAAAAATGATGATGCTTCTGGTATTGCAAATGGAAAAAATATCATGCTCGATCATATGTCTTTCTCTTGGGGCTTAGATGAGGTATTTTCTATTAATTGGGATAATAAAGGAAATGAACCGGATAGTATCACCATTCAAAATTCGATTATTGGTCAAGGCCTGCAGCGCCATAATCATTCCGCTGGCGGATTGATACAGACTAGTGGAAAAATATCGATTATCAGATCCCTTTATCATAGTAACAAAACTAGAAATCCAAAAGTCAAAGGAGTCAACGAATTTGTGAACAATGTTGTCTATAACTTTGGGAATGCAAATACAACCTATCCGGATCATGCAATATCTGCCGATGCCTATATTCTAGGAGGAGAATCCTCCGGGGAGTCTAATGTGACCATATTGAACAATTATTTTGTTGGTGGGCCGTCAACACCCAAGACCAAAACAACTCCCTTCTCGCGAGGAAACGGCAACTTTAACCTCTATCAGTCGGGTAATTACTTTGATAACAATCAAAATGGCATATTGGACGGGCAACGCATTGAAGCGAATGAAATCTGGTACCCGGGCATTGCCGCAGAGAATTTTAAAACCATCGACGTTTACACGGCCTATCCCTCTGTGAGACCAAAATTAAGTGCCAAAGATGCCTATACCTACCTGATCAATAACGTCGGTGCCATATTGCCCCAAAGAGACCAAGTAGATGCTTTTTTAGTCACTGAGCTACAAAGTAAAGGAACTTTGGGATTTTATACCTATCGGGAATCTGACCTTCCCCTGGAAAATGGCGGTTTAGGTTATTATGAGAGCGCAGATATCCCGTTGGATTCGGATGGAGATGGAATACCGGATGAATGGGAGGAAAAGTTAAAGCTGGACAAAAACAATCGTGCGGATGCACTGCAATTAAGTACTCAGCAGTTGTTCAAAGGTTATCTCAATCTCGAAGCCTATTTGATCCTGCTTGCTCAGAAATAAATATAGTTTAGTTCCCGATCATCAAACTCCAATTATAAACCAATGCCAGTATTAACAAATTGGCACATTTAATTTTTATGAAAAGACTATTCATCTATGTTATTAGTGTCTTTTTAGCCTGTACATATTCCTGCTCCAAAAAGGAACTTGTATCGCACTATGAGAGACCAGATTGGCTGAAAGGCAATGTGTGGGAGGTTTTGGACAATCGCAAAGAATTTACCATTTTTTTAAAAGCGGTTGAACGTGCTGGTTTTAAAGAAATATTGAATGGCAAAACAATTGTATCTGTCTTTGCGCCCAGCGACCCTGTGTTTTTAAGCTATCTGAAGGATAGAAACCTGTCCTCGATAGATCAAATCCCAATCCACGAACTAAAAAAAATGATTGGTTACCATCTGATCTATTATTCGTACGATAAAAATAGACTGATGAATTATCAACCGCAGGGGAGTCAAAATCTGCAACCAGCTTTTGCAGGACTGTATTACAAACACCGCAGCAGAAGTCAAGATTCCATCAGTGAAGAAATGGATGTAACCGATGGAATTGTCAAAAAAGTATATCATAAAGACAGGTTTGTTCCAGTTCTTTCTGCGACCCATTTTCAAACTAAAGGAATTGATGCAAAGCAGAATTATGAATATTTTTTTGGAGCAGATAGCTGGTCAGGAACAACTGGTTTTAATGTCTCGAATGCAGGAATTACGGAATATGATATTCCTGCAGATAATGGTTATGTGTATGTGATCGATCAGGTAATTGCGCCCTTACCTACTGTTTATGAACGATTGGATCATAGTACAGCCTACAAGGATTTCTTGGCTGTTTACGACCGTTTTCGAACGTACACGTATGACGAACAGGCGAGTATGAATTATGCAGCTGCAGGAGAGTCCTTATTTTTAGTTCACCATGGTGCTTTACCTGCGATTGCTTCGGAATGGTCATATAATGGTGAGTCAGGTACTCCAGACTATGCCAATCTTGGCGATCTTTCCTATAAAGCGTTTAATGTATTTGCGCCCAATAACCAAGCATTGTCGACTTTCTTTAATCAATATTTTAAATCATATTATCCGTCGATGAAGGAGGTAGATATGTTGCCTTTGGCAATGATGCTACGTAACCACGTATACGCTGGAAATATAGTCTTTCCTGCTGAGATCGGTAAGAATCCCGATATCAAAACAGTCGATGGAATTCCTATTGTTTTCAATACTCAGTCGGATGTAGGAGATAAAGCGATTGCCTCTAATGGAACATTCTATGGGTTAAATAAAGTGTTAATTCCGGAAGCTTTTAATAGTGTGACTGGCCCCGTGTTAGTCAATCCAAAATACAAAATTTTCATGTACATGCTCCATAACTCGGGTATGTTCAAAACACTCACGAGCAAAGATATACGTTACACACTGTTGATTCCTTCCGATGAAGAAATACTAAGTACGCTTTATGGCGATAGTTATATCTTCTGGAATGAAGGTAACCCCTTTGTATTTGGAGACGAAGAAGTCCAAATTCAAAATAACGACGGTGTTAAGGTGGCAATGTCGCAACGGCAACAGGAACTTTTTGTTTCGGACCATATTGTATATGATGATATCACAAGTTTATCTGCTGCCAAAGTTTACCGCACCCGGAATCCATACAACTATATCTTCACGAAAAATGGCAACTTATATTCAACAGCGACATACAATAGCAACGAGCCTGTGTCTGTGTTGCCACTTGCAGGCAATTGGTATAATGGGAAAAGTTATGAAGTAGCGCAAACGGTACTGGGTGAAACGCGGACTATTAAGTTTACACTGATTGGTGCTGAAACAAGTAGCAATCCGCTAAATAAATATGCCGAATTTTCGAAGTTATTGGCTAAAGCAGGGATGATAGATGCAGGCAGCTCGCTGTCCTTTCTTTTTGGCAATCGTTTTATGCTGTTCGCCCCGGATAATGCCACAGTTTTGTCGGGCCTAGCTGCTGGCCTGATTCCAACAGAGAAGACAGCCTTGGCAGAATATCTTAAATCTTATTTTGTTTCCGTATCCGACAATTCTATTGGCGATTATCCTTTCCCCGGTTTCGGTGTTCAGGGAACCTGGAATACCACACGAAGAACAGGGTATAACCTTTATCGGCAAATTACCCTAATGGATTACGGGACGGGACTGAGTTTGGAAGATTCAGATGGGACGCACATTTCAATCGTAGACTATCTGCCACAAGTATTTAATGATGGAGCTGTCTATCATATCAACAAACTTTTAAAGCCATAGGCATGGTTTCATTCGCGTTGATTCATTACCATAAACTAAAATTCATGAAGCTAAATATATTTTTAATCATTACCTGGATTGCTTTTGTACTGCCTGCTTATGGGCAGCGTGCAAAAGTCTTGACCGGTACTGTCCAAAGCGGACCAAACGCGCCTTTGGCAGCGGCTTCCGTCTATATCGAAAACAAAGATAATCGGAGTTTGATGGGCGCTTCAACAGACAATTTAGGTCAATTCACCATTGGAGTTCCCGCCGGTGAAGGCCTAACTATTGTCGCTGCCTGTATAGGTTATAAGACCACAAAAATTCCATTTAACGGGCAGAGCACTGTAATCATCAAGCTCGTTAAAGACGATCGTATGATTGACGAGGTTGTCGTTATAGGAGAGAAGTCCAATACAAAGAATAGCATGGGAATTAACTACCGCAATCAGGTTTCGGCAACAGAACGCTTTGACATGAAAGAGTTGGAAGCACTGCCTTTTGCTTCTATTGAAAGTGGGCTACAAGGTCGGCTGGCGAATGTGGATATCGTGTCTAGCGCAGACCCCGGTGCAAGAAGCTCTATCCGGATTAGAGGGACATCCTCGTTGAATGGTAATTCAGAACCCTTAATCGTTGTTGATGGTGTTCCTTATCCTACCTCCATAGGTAGCGACTTTAATTTTTCCACCGCTAACGACGAAGATTTTGGTGGCCTAGTGAATATATCTCCTAACGATATTGAATCCATTGAAGTGTTAAAAGACGCCGCGGCTACAGCGATTTGGGGCTCTAAAGGCGCAAACGGCGTTTTACTCTTTACCACGAAAAAAGGACGTAAGGGTAAAACCCAATTTGCATTGTCCAGCAAATTGGATGTTAAGCGCGAAGCAGAAACAATCCCCATGTTAAATGGAGGACAATATGTCGCACTGGTACAGGATGCCATTTGGAATTCAGTGAATGATCTGGGCTATACTTCCGCGTTACCATACCTCAATTTACTCTATAATACGAACGAAATTAAATATGATCCATCATGGGTCTATTTTAATGAGTATAATCAAAATACCAACTGGCTTGAACAAGTGACCCAAGTGGGACATTTCGAAGATAATTCTCTTTCGATTAGTGGCGGAGGAGATAAAGCCACCTACAGGCTGTCACTAGGGTTTTTAAATGATGTTGGAACGACAAAAGGAACCAAACTGAATCGCTATAATTCACTGTTGAGTCTCAATTATAAATTCTCTAACAAGTTTAATGTTAATGCCGATATGTCCTATTCCATTAGTGATCGGAAGAATTTTTGGACGGGTGAGGATATCAGTACACCAAGAGGTATGGCCATGACCAAAATGCCCAATATGAGTCCTTATGTCATCGGGGAGGATGGCCAATATACAGATCAATATTTTACACCACGGATTAACTTTCAGGGTTCATTTGGGGAGAACCAAATGTTCAATCCAGTAGCGATGGTGAATGAATCAATCAATAATACTGTCGGCGAGCAAGCAAGGGTCGTCTTTCGAGGGATCTATACTATTATTCCAGCGCTTCAATATATTGGTACAGTTGGATTTGATACCAGGTCAACGAAAAATCGAAAATATTTGCCGCAGGCTGTTACCGGAGTTATCTGGACCGATCCGTTCTTCAATAGGGGATCGGATATGCTGTCAGATGAGTTATACCTAAACACCGAGAATAAATTTATATTCAATAAAAAGATAAAAGAGCATAGCATTGTTGCTACGGGCTTATTGCAGACAAATGAAGCACGAAAGTTTAGCTATGCCAGTGAGACATCAGGCAACGCATCATCATCTTTAAGTGATCCAACCGGCGGCGGCGCCGTCGTGAATATGGGGTCGGGAAATTCTAAAACACGGAATATCGGTGCGATTTCCAGTTTGCATTACGCATATAAGGATCGTTATATCGTCAGTGGTACATACCGTTGGGAGGCCAACTCCAGTCTCTCGGCACAACATCGCTGGAAAGGGTTTCCTTCAATTGGCGCTGCCTGGCATCTCGGGGACGAAGAATTTATTAAAAAATTAGACCTTATCAGTACGGCGAAACTTCGCTTTAGCTGGGGGAAAAGTGGAAATGCCCCTTCGGGCGCTTTCACCTATTTGGGCACGTTTCAGCCGCTCACGCCAGGTTATATTGATATGCCTGCTGTGGGACCAGTATCCATTCAATTGGATAATCTTAAATGGGAGACGATAACCCAAACTGATTTTGGTGTCGATCTCTCTTTCTTTAAAAATAGACTTCAATTTACGGGTGAGCTATATAATCGGGTTACCACAGACCTCCTACAAAAGGACGTGACATTACCTTCATCCACTGGTTTTGGTAAAATGCGGTACTACAATTCTGGCAAATTAGCCAATAAAGGCTGGGAATTGATTTTCAATGCTGAGGCAATCCGCTCCAAGGATTTTGGTCTCTCTGTTAATCTGAATGTGTCACGTAATAGAAATGAAGTTATTGTACTACCCGATAACATGCAATTTGAGAACTACAACTTCGGTAATGGCAAATATGCGCATAAAATTATCGAAGGCAATCCAGTAGGCTCATTTTACGGCTACCATTATCTCGGTGTATATCAGAACGAACAAGACACCTATGCCAAAGACCTGGACGGAAAAGTAATGTACGACCTACAGGGGCAACCTGTCTATATGATAAATGGCAACAGGCGGGTATTTGCCGGCGATGCCAAATATCAGGATATCGACGGGAATGGTGTGATTAATCAATATGACATTGTTTATTTAGGAAATGCAATGCCCTTATTTACAACGGGGGGCGGGATAAACCTGCGTTACAAAGCTTTTGCGCTAAGTACTTTTTTGCACGGTAGATTTGGTCAAAAAGTAGTCAATCAGGTACGGATCAATACGGAGAATATGTATGGTACAGCGAACCAAAGTACCGCTGTACTTGGAAGGTGGCGCCAAGAGGGAGATGTTACAGATATACCACGGGCGCTATATGGTGAAGGTTACAATTACTTAGGGTCAGACCGCTTTGTGGAGGATGCATCTTTTGTTAGGTTAAAAATGATCTCTCTCAAATATGCACTTCCTAAAAAAGTAATCGAAAGATGGGGATTGACCCGCTGTGAAATATTTACGACGGTTCAGGATGTCTTTACGTGGACTGATTATTCTGGTCAAGATCCAGAAGTCTCCCTCTCAAGTAATATTTATATGCTGAGCCAGGATAATGCAAGTACGCCACGTCCAAGACGCTTTGCCTTGGGGGTAAATGTAAACTTTTAAAAAAAGGAAGTGATGAAAATATGCTATAAATTAATGATGCTGTGTCTATTGTTGCCAGCGGCATCTTGTCAGAAATGGCTTGATCTCAAACCACAGAATGAACAGGTCAGTGATGCTTACTGGACCAATAAAGCTGAAGTGGAAGCTGTATTAGGTGCGGCCTACGTAAAATTACAAGGTGCTGTTAAAACAATGTTAGTATGGGGCGAAGGCCGGGGAAATACACTGAGCTTAGGCGGGTATGTTGATGTCGATCTTTTAAGGTTAAAAAGCTTCTCGCTTTTGCCGACAAACAATTATGCAAAATGGGGTGAATTTTATCAGATTATCAATTATGCTAATATGGTGATAAAGTATGCTCCTGCTGTTGTTGAAAAAGATCCAGCGTTTAATCAAGCGACTATGGCATCTTTTTTATCGGAGGCTTATTTTTTGCGAGCACTCAGTTATTTCTACATCGTTAGGAGTTTTGGCGAGGCACCATTGATCCTAGAACCCTATATGGACGATCAGCAAGCATACGAATTGTCAAAATCGTCCAAAGCTCAGCTCTTTGATCAGATTGTGCAGGATCTGACGGTTGCGTCAAACAACGGTAAGGAGATCTGGCCAACGGTTTGGGAAACCAAAGGGCGTTCCACAAAATGGGCTATACAAGCGCTGCTGGCCGATGTCTACCTCTGGCTGGGAAAATATGATGAGGCGATAATCGCCTGTAATGCCATATTGCAGTCAGGAAAGTACGGGCTCTTGCAGGGAACAGTCAATAATAAGAATAATTGGTTCAGTATTTTTAATCCCGGAAATTCCAACGAGGGGATTTTTGAAATCCAATTTGATTATACCAAGAATCAAACAAATAAATTGATGGAAATATATGGCTCCAACTATAATTGGATCATATCCAACTATTGTGTGTCGCTATTTACAGAAAATGCCGAAGATATCCGCGGCGCAGGGGCATCCTACGAAACGGTTGCCTACAAGCTTTGGAAATATTTAGGGGCAGAAGGAAATACAACGATTCCTAGACCCTATAGTGATCAAAATTGGATCATTTATCGGGTGGCGGATATTTACCTGATGAAGGCCGAAGCATTGATTATGAAAGGAGAAAGTTACTACCCACAAGCGGTAGAATTGATCACTACGATTCGGTCAAGGGCCGCAATTTCCCGCCCGCTCGAAGCAGGGAGTACCGAATTGGATATATTGAAAGCATTAATGGATGAGCGTGCACGGGAGTTTGTGGGAGAAGGAAAACGTTGGTTTGATCTACTACGTGTGGCGCAACGAGATCAATATAAATATAAAGAATATTTGATCGAACAAGTATTACTCGGCGTATCAGGAGCCTCAACACCTGTGATTAGATCCCTATTGCTCAATGAGAATGCGCACTATTTGCCAATACATGCCGATGAATTGAAGTATAATAAATTGCTTGTGCAGAACCCGTATTATGAAAACCTAAATTAATGCAAAAATGAAAAAGAATCTTATTCCTCTTTCTAACCTTGTGCTGCTTTTTATTGGATTATTTTCAATCCTACTCTCCTCCTGTAAAGATGATTTCGAAAATAATACCTATTCAGCGTATGAAGATTTACCCATGGCTTCATACCTTAAAAATCAGCCCGAAAAATATGATCTATGGGTCAAAATCCTCGAGAAAGCAGATTTGTACAATACATTGAATATTAATACCATATACACGCTCTTTGCTCCAGTCAACGATGGTGTCGAACGATATCTCAAAAAAGTGAATCTGACTTCGGTTGATCAGATGACAAAAGACGATGCTAACTATTTGGTGCGTTATCATCTTGTTCCAAATGTTTCAATTGACCTCGGTCAGTTTCAAAGTGGGGCAATCTCAGATTTAAATGCTACCGATGATAATCTTTTTGTGGAGTTCAAAGATGGTGGATTGGATCAGATCTATTTGAATGGGCTATCGCGATTTAATGCTTTCGATATTAAGGTAACTAATGGAATTATCCATAGCGTAGACGATGTTTTGGAACCTCTTACAGCGACTATATTGGATCGATTGAAGGATCAAAAATATAGCATATTTCATGATCTGGCCGTGGCAACCGGATACGACGAGCGATTAAATACCGTCTACACAGTAGGCACAGACCCGGATGGAAATCCAATCCAACAGCGATTCAAATATACGGCATTTGCGGTAAGTGATGCTGTTTACCTGAAAGAAGGCATTCATACGCTAGCAGAGCTATTTAATAAACTGGGCGCATCAGGATCAGACCTGAAATCGACAAGCAATCTTGCTAACCGTTACATGGCTTACCACCTATTGGCGCAGCAGCGCTCTTTTGCCGATTTAGGTAAATTCCCCGCTGGCGCGACAAAAATGAATTTGGAAACCATGGCCCAATACGAATTGATAAAAATTAGCGAAGGAGGAGAAGGTTTGGTTATTAATACCGATGAACGTGTCGGCAGTGCTATTCATTTTAATGAAATCAATATCCCCTGCAAAAATGGTGTATTGCACGATATTAGCCATTGGATGCCAATTTTCGTTCCAGAGCAGGTCAAGGTTATTTGGGAGTTTACAGACTACCCAGATATTGCCGCCAATGTTACCCAATACAGAAACCCGAGCCTTGGAGCGCAATACAATAAAATCTTTGTGGCCAACGAGCTGACGAGTATTACATGGCGGGCGCAACCAGAGACCAAGTCAAATGTATTGATTTATCGTAACAACAGGAGTGCGGACGGTATTTGGTATACGGGTCCGCTGAATTACGATCATTTACGTGTAGAATTGGGCGAATCGGGATGGATTCAGATGCGAAGCCCCACTATTGTAAAGGGAAAATACAAAGTCAAATTGACGTGGCCTAGTACTAAATATACTTCAAATACAGGAATTTGTGCCTTTGTATTGGATAATGAAATGCTGTATCCCCGGTTGGTGATGTCCAATACCAGCTCCGACAAAATGATGACGCAGGATTTAGGAACCGTGGAATTTAGGGAAACAACAGACCATACCCTCCGCATACTATCACTGGATGGTAAGTTGCTGACGTTAGATTACATCCAGTTCGACCCGATTAATTGACCCAAATAAATGAGATCTAATTATACACACATGAAAAACGTTGTAGGAATTCTCCTGTTCATGCTTGTTGCAGTAACAGGATGTAAAAAGAATTGGAATGAGCACTACGAGGAACAAGGATCCATATCGCAATTAGATTTGTTAGCTTATCTTAAAACTCAACCACAATACAGCCTATTTGTCTCAAAACTGGAAGAATATGGGATTGCTGAGGAGCTGACCCGCGATCAAGAATTAACCATATGGGCGGTACCTAATGATCAGATGGCAGCCTTTGAATCATCCACAGAAGATAAAATCTCGATCTTAAAGTATCATATTAATAACCTCAAATATGACAGTGGAAAACTTAAAGATGGTTTAAAATTAATTACTTTAAATGGGAAGTATCTGATGGTTTCACGTAAGGATAATCAGGCATATGTTGGTGACGCCAAACTGATTAAGGCCAATCAATTTTGTAAAAACGGGGTGGTGCATGAAATTGATCTGTTGCTGAAGCCGGACGTTAGCATTTATGATTATCTCCGTGGTCTGGGGAATGACTATTCGATCATTCGAGATAGCGTTCTCGCCATGAATGATACGATTTTTGATTTGTCAAATAGTGTTCCCATAGGGGTAGATCCAACTGGGAACACGTTATACGACTCCGTATTTACCATTACAAATCCAATATTTGAAAAGGCGAACATCCGCTCTGAGTTTGCAAATGTTACGATGTTCCTTCCTGCTAATCAGGTTATTAAAAATTGTTTTGATGATTTACAGCGTCTCTATAATCAATTTGGAAAGAAGTTTTTGAGAGAAGACTCCTTAATCGCCTATACATGGATCAAAGAGGCTATTTTTTATAATGAAATTATAACTGACTATGGCACAAAGGATCTGACATCCGCCTTTAATCGCTTATGGAAGCCAGGTATACAACTGGTAGATCCGCAATATAAACGCATGAGTAACGGTAGAATCTTTAACGTGACCAAATTAAAAATTCCCAATAATGTCCATATTCAAATGATAAAGCAGTTGTTTCATTATTATGAATATGTACCGGAAAATGAAAAGGCAAACCTGTTTGGCCTCGCCAATGTGACCGCTATAGAACCAAAGGACAGGGATAAGGTAAGTTTTCCTACATTGGGGATCGAGCTTACCTACCGAACCCTTCTCATACGGGGAGATATAGCTGACAATAAGCCTGCATCAATCAATTTTACTCCGATTATGTTAGAGCGGAAGCCAGATGGTTCAACAGGTTATAAAGTCGTGGAAGTTCCACCAGGAGAATATAATATGTATATGGGATTTTTGGCCAAAAACCATCCATTTGTGAATATCTACGTAGACGATAAGTTAGTGGCAAAGTCTTTAAATGTGGAACCGTCGACGCCGTGGAACTATGATCGCGCGACAAATACCGTAGCTGGAACCAAGTATAATGGTTGGGGAGGACTGGTCGGACCTGTAGTGATCGAGGGCGATAAAATCCGGTCCTTTAAAATTAAAGTTGAATTTGCCGGGTTAGGAAAGGGAACTGTAGAAAATATTGAGCCTTACCACTGGGCGTTGATTCCAACAGTAAATAATTATTAACCAAATGAATTTTACAGATCTCATGTATAAGAAAAATAAACATGTGTGGAAGTTGTCAATGGCTTTGTCATTCTCATTATTCTGCATGCATAGTTATGCCCAGCAAAATATTCAGGGAAAGGTCGTGAAATCGTACGATAAAACTCCCGTAGAGGGGGCTATTGTAAGTATTTTGAACTCAACACATACCACCAAGACGAAATCGGATGGAACATTTGTTTTCGATAATATACGAGATGAGTCGCCAGTTATTCGGATTTGGAGTCCCGGATTCTTTGAATCACGTATTGAAGTGTTGGGGCGTAACCAAATTGAAATAAAGTTGATTTCGGAGGGACGAGAGCATTATGAAAATGTAGTTTCGGGGTCTTTTTCTGCAGCTAATGCGACGTTGTTGACCACGGAACACTATCCTAAGGGCGCAGCCACCGTTGAAAAAGTACTAACTGGCCAGATTGTAGGGTTACGCACGGCCAACAAAGGTGGAATGCCTTCAGAAGGTGCTGCATTGAATTTTAGGGGAGTGCGCTCGTTTGAAGCAAATAGCAATCCGCTGATTGTCGTCGATAATGTACCGTATTTACCAGACATGGATAATTCTCCGATTATTGGTGGATACTCGAGAAGTATCTTTGCCCCATTTAACCTTCATGATATTAAAAGTATTCTATTCTTGAAGGGAGCCGAAACAGCACGTTACGGTTCGTTAGGCTCAAATGGAGTACTCAAATTAGAAACCTCTGCATCCAATGATATGGAAACGGTTATTGAGTATCGAGGTAATTTTGGAGTAGCGCATCAGTATAGAACGCTGCCTGTGCTGAATGATAGTCAATACAAGAGCTATCTCGGTGCCGTTGGGATGACCAATTACAACGATATGGGCGAGCTGCTGGCGCAATTTCCTTTCCTGAAAGATGATCCGAATTATTATTATAACTACCTGTACAATAATAAAACGGATTGGCAAGATCAGATTTATCGAAATGCTTTTGTAACCGATCATCATTTAAGAATCAAAGGTGGCGATGCGGTTGCAAAATATGATCTCTCGCTTGGCGTGTTGAACCAACAGGGCGTATTGGACAATACAAACAACACCCGATACAGCACGCGTTTGAATTCAACGATTGCTTTAGGACAGAAATTCGACTTGAATGCAATTATGGCATTGACCTATAACACGGGAAGAATGCAGGAACAAGGCATGTTAAAAGCCACCAATCCCATGTTGGCCGCAATGTATAGAGCGCCGATTCTTAGCCCCTATACAAAAGATAAAGACAACAACCTATTGACTGATTTGGATGGTGTTAGACAATTTGGTGTCTCTAATCCCTTAGCTCTTCTACAAACCGGCGATTTTACATCGGATGTCTACGATGTTTTTGCGCAAGCTAATTTGCGCTATAGAGCGACTAAAGATCTTCAATTTAATGCTTTGCTGGGTTACTATACAAATTATAGCCGGCAGACAACCTTTGTACCAGGATTGTCTAGCGGTACCATTCTGCCCTTAGAGAATGGAATTGCTTTAAATACGGCGCGATCGGGCGCTGGGCAGTCTGCTAATATTTCATGGAATTTTTATGGAAGTTATGCGAAGCAGTTGGACAGCGATCAATTGGATGCTGGTATCGGTATACAGGGCCTGCTGAATAGTCAGGAGTATGATGCCGGTGCGGGCAGGAATACAAGTTCCGATTTTTACCGTACACTGAATTATGTCAGTAACGCAGGACGTAAATTTTGGGGATATGATGAAGACTGGAATTGGATGAACATGTATGGTTTCGTCCGTTACAACTGGCGCAGCTTATTGAAATTAGATGCCAGTCTTAGCGTTGACGGTACCTCCGTTACAGGCGAAAATGCCAAAAGGTTTGGACTGTTCCCGGCGGCGGACTTATCAATTCTGCTCTCTAATATGTCTTTTCTGAAGGAGAATGAATCGATAAACAACCTCGTGTTAAAATTTGGTTACGCAAAAACCGGTAACAGCCGCTTTTCATCAAAGATTGGACAATCGTACTACAGTAGCCAATTATATCGACAACTTGCTGGAATTGTAGTGGGTAACATTCCTAGCAATGAAATTAGATGGGAAGATAACCAAAATATGCAGGGTAATTTAATCTTTTCGGGGCTAAATCAACGTTTAAATATGAACGTGGGATATTATTACAACCGTGCCAGTCATCTTTTAAATAGTTTTTCTGTGTCGCCCATAGCGGGAATCGACAGGATATTTTTAAATGGGGGTCAAATCAACAATCGTGGTTTGGAAGTGGATGCTAATTTTGTTTTCGTTGACAAAACAGACTGGTCCTTCACACTGGGCGGTAATTTATCCACATTAAACAGTACCGTAAAAAAGCTGTTGAGTGTGAATCCAATACTGTTACAGCAGAAAGATGATGTTGTTCGCATCCATCAGGTGGATAAGGCACCCTTTTCTTTTTATGGATATCAATCCAATGGCGTTATTGCTAGCGCCAGAGAGGCCGAGCAATTGAATTTATACGATTATAAGAATAGAATGTTTGCTCCAGGCGATGTTTTCTTTGAGGACGTGAATAACGATGGTATTATAGATGCCGAAGATCAGGTCGATCTAGGAAGTAGTTTGCCGAAATTATTTGGGGGCGCATATTTCACTTTACGTTATAAGAAGGTTCAATTACAGGGTCTCTTGAGTTTTACCAAGGGCAACAAGACTTATAATGCTGTACGTAGAAGTCTCGAGGATCTCGCAGGTTACAATAATCAGTCCATTGCGGCACTGCGCCGTTGGCAGACCGATGGCCAACAAACTGATATCCCACAGGTACAATATGGTGATCCCATGGAGAACGCACGCTTTTCTAGCCGATGGATTGAAGATGCTTCTTATATACGTTTAGAGAACTTGTCTTTGTCTTATCGTTTTGGGAATCATCGACTTAAAATTCTTGCGCATTCGGAATGGTATATCGCTGCTGAAAATTTATTTACATGGAGCAAATATTTGGGACTGGATCCTGTAACGGCATACAGCAATAGCATGGCTTATACCGGTGCAGACTATGGCAAAATCCCTTTACCACGGACCTTTAAATTAGGCGTCAATTTTAAACTCTAGAAAGTATGAAAAGTTATTATATACACTATAGCATAGTCGTCGTGTGCTTGGTTCTTACCAGTTGTTCCAAATATTTTGAAGTGAATACAAACGATGTTTTGACGGAAAAAGATTATGGTCAAGAAACCAATGAACTGTATTCAGGTTATATGGGAGTTGCTGCAAAAATGCAGGCTCTGGCCGATCAAACTGTATTTTTAAGTGACTTACGAACCGATCTACTTGAACCTACGGCCAATGCACCCCAAGATTTGTGGGATTTGTACAACTACAAGGAAAAAAAGGGCAATACTTTTGCCAACCCACGCACCTATTATGATCTTATTGTAAATGCCAATGCTTATTTGGAAAAAATTAGGTCTTATCGAAAAGCAAACCCAAAAGCATTGGAGGACGAGCACTATAATGCATTGATATCTGGAACAATTCGTTTTAAAGTATGGACGTATCTGACGCTAGGGAAATTATACGGTAAGGTAGCTTATTTCGATGATTCTAAGATCGATTTAGACAATCTGTCTTCCATTCCCGTAATTTCTTTAAATGAACTGTTGCCTAAACTGGTCTCATTGATGGAAATAGGTGTGGACGGTGTTGATGGAAAGTATGTCGCGAACTGGGGCAATATTTTATTTCCAGGGGTGGCTACTAATCAGCAAGATCTCACTTGGAATATGATTTGTCCATCGCCTGAACCATTATTAATGGAGCTGTATCTGTGGACGAGACAATATACAAAAGTGGTCGATATCGGTATTCGCTTTATCTATGACAATGGTAGTAATAAGTTTAAAGTCAGTAATGACGATTATAATGGGGAGTGGGTTCAGGTATTTACGAGGGATCCAATAACACGGACAAGAGTATTGATGAATATTGTACCCTATGATTTTGAACGAAACCAGACAAATCGCTTGATGCAGTTTTTCTCGAATCAAAGTCCTTCCTTATATTATTTAAAGCCGACGGCTGCCGCCATGGGTCGGTACCAGGAACAAATTCGATATGATGGGCATACCTTGGGTGATCAATATCGGGGAGAGAATTACACCTACTTTTTACAGAACGGAGCATGGGTGATCCGCAAATTTTCGAGAGATCGGGAGAGCGCTTCGGAAATCTATAAAAATAATGTCCATATTGTCATATACCGAGATGCTGATGTACACTTTTTTATGATAGAAGCCCTCAATAACTTGGGCATGTTTGATCAGGCGGAGGCATTGTTGAATGATGGTGTAGAGTTGTATCTTTCACGAAACGCAGGCAATTTAAAGTATCCTTTTGACAATGCGGCGATGAATGTTAGCCTTGCCAGAAATTGGGGAATTAGACGTCGGGTCAATCTCGCACCGGTGCACCCAGAAGGTGTTAGCAGAGATGATTTATCAACGACAGAAAAAGTTGATGCTTATAAGAAGGCATTAGATAAATTAGTTGTTGAAGAGACCCTGATGGAAAGTGCTGGCGAAGCAAAGGCTTATTTTGCGATGATGCGCATTGCCGATCGTTGGAACGACCCTACAATTTTAGCCGATATCGTCGCGCAGAAGTACCCCGTAGGCCAAACGAACCAGATTCGCCAATATTTGCTGGATAGAAATCATTGGTTTGTTCAATATCCGTTAAATTAAACTTCATTTACATTTTAAGCGGTTCAATATATAACGATTTCAATTGCTAAAAAATTCACTGTTAAAATAAGGGTATGTTTATACGATTCGAAGACAATAGATTTTTTTTCATAGGCTGCATCGCAAAAGAATTTTGAAAACCGTAGTTTTTAAGTTTTTTTAAAAAAGTTATGAACAAATCGTTAATTTTATATTTCTTAAAATCTAACAATGACCAATTCTGTAAATCAATTTTTAAAAACGTTAGAAATTAGTGATTTCTCTGCTACTCCAAAGTATTTGCAATTGGCGAATACGATTATTGATGCCGTAAAAAACGAAATATTGGTCCGGGATGATATGTTGCCTTCCATTAATGAGTTAAGTGCCTATTTAGAAATCTCACGTGATACGGTTGAAAAAGCATACCGATACCTTAAGAAAAATGAGATTATTGCTTCGAACCCCGGTAAGGGCTATTATGTGCATAAAACAGATGTACAATCGAAACTTAAGATTGCAATCTTTCTGAATAAACTCAGTGCGCATAAAAAAATTGTGTATGATTCCTTTGCAAAGGAATTAAGTGACTATGCGAATTTGGATTTGTTTGTTTATAATTCAGATCTATCGTATTTAAATACACTTTTAGGGAGTCTAACGAAAACTTATGACCATTATGTTCTTTTTCCACACTTTAAAGAAGGCAGGGATAAGGCCCCGGATATTATCCGGAAAATCCCTTCAGAAAAGCTAATGCTATTGGGTAAGTTTATCGAAGATGTACCTGGCGATTTTCCTGCGGTTTATGAGAACTATGAACAGGATATTTACTCCGCTCTGGAGGAAGCTAATGAAGTTTTGAGTAAATACAAAAGCTTAAAACTGGTCTTTCCGGACTACAGTGATTTTCCAAAGGCTATTATCAAAGGGTTTTATAAATTTTGTCAGCAATATGCTTTTGATCACGAATTAGTTTCTGATATCGATGAAGAGAAGGTAGAGAAGGGAACGTGTTACATTAACATTATCGAAGATGATCTTGTAAAACTGCTGAACAAAGTGATACAGAAAAAATTGGTCATCGGAACTGACGTTGGTGTGATCTCCTATAATGAAACACCATTGAAGAAATTTATTCTCAATGGTATCACAACCATATCGACTGATTTTGAAATGATGGGACGTCTAGCGGCTGAATTGATTATTAAAAAGTCCAAAGACCGTGTTGAGGTTCCATTTTATTTGAAAGTTAGATCATCGATTTAGAACCAGGATATAATAATGATTTCTTCGCATAGTGGGGGAATTATACATAAGGAATGCGCAGTCCAAAATGTGTGCCGATAGTAGCTGTCTTTTTGTAATAGAGGTAGTTGTATATAAAAGAAAAAGACTGGNNCCAGTCTTTTTCTTTTATATATAAACTTCGTTTATTTTTTTAAGGTCTTCACAGGAAACAGTTCAATAACACCTTTTGCAACCTTGCTGATGTTATTAATTGCTTTTTCTGGGTTATCGACATCTCCAGATCCGCGTGCCTGCCAAATCACAGCATTTGTTTTGCGGTCAATAGCTTCGATAATCAGATGACCATAACGATAGCGCTCTTTTGCAACTGGGTAATAGCCGCCACCGTAGTAATATGGTGAAAACCATGGTCGATACCAACCCCAGGGTCCACCCCAGCCGTAGTAACCGCCGCCACCATAGACCAAGCGACTCTTATTATTGACAATCGTGATGTATCGAAATAGCAAATCAGGGTTATCTTTGGAATATTGAAGGCCTTTTGCTTCCAAAGCTGCATTTGCTGCGTCCAGGATATTGGTTTTAGCGATATCATTGTCAAAATAAGACTTTGATAACGAGTCGACCGGAGGCAACCAAGCATACGTCTTAAATGGCGTAAAATCCATCTTTTCTACCCGTGTGGTATTGTATTGATAAGACGAACATGATGCGAGTGCAACGCAAAGCACCAAAAATAATAGAATCTTTTTCATCGTAGTAATTATTATAAGTGTGATCTCATCGGTGTAAATGAGCTCGTTTCACTCGGTTTGTTTATTAACTGTGATGAATCTATCATGAGTATTTTATCACCGTATTTAACGGCCAACTCATGATGGTTCATGGCCTATATTGAACTTATATTTATTTAACTAATTTGTTTTTATTCCTTATCGTATACCTTTCAAGTGTAAAAATATTACAGTTGACGGTCTTTATGGCAATTGTTTCTTTATCCTCCGGGATGCTATTATCCTTTTTGATTTTACAACCTATTACTTTAGACAAAAAACTATAAATATGGTTTAATCGTAATTGTAAAATTAATAAGGATATTTTGCCACTAGCGGAATCTGTCTTCCAGGACCAAATGCTTTTGGACTGATCCGCAGGATAGGAGGAGCTTGAAAACGTTTGAATTCAGCATTATTAACCAATTTACATATCCTTTCTACTAACGATTGTTCAAAGCCCATTGCTACAACCTCAGATCCTGCTTTCTCATTTTCGATGAGTTCAAAGAGGATTTGATCCAATAGTTCATATTCCGGTAAGGAGTCTGAATCTTTTTGATCTGGCCGAAGTTCTGCGGAAGGTGCTTTTTCAATGGTATTGATTGGAATGATTTCCCGTTCTCGATTGATATAGCGTGCTAAATCATAGGCTTTGGATTTGTAAACATCACCGATTACAGAGATGGAACCTGCCATATCACCATAGAGCGTACCGTATCCTACAGCAGCTTCACTTTTATTGGACGTATTGAGCAGGATATGACCAAACTTATTGGAAACGGCCATCAAAATTACAGCACGGGCGCGTGCCTGTATATTTTCTTCAGTCGTATCGGGTTGTAGATTCTCAAAAAGAGGGGCCAAGCTATGCTCGTATGCATTAGCAATATCTTTGATGGGAACGATATGGTGTTTGCAGCCAGTATTGTTGACCAGATCCATGGCATCTTTTATCGAATGGTCGGAAGAATAAACCGATGGCATCAGTATGGACAATACATTATCGGCCCCGAGAGCCTCGCAGGCTAAAGCAGCAACCAAGGCCGAATCCAGTCCGCCCGACAGGCCTAAAACTGCCTTTCTAAAACCAGATTTTTGAAAATAATCCCGAAGGCCCAGGATTAATGCATCGTGCACAAGCTCCATCTCAGATTTAGGGTGCTTAGGAGCGGCTGTGGTGGAGATTATATTTTGTTGATGATAGGTTATAAATTGAAGATCCTCTTCAAAGCTTTTTAGTTCAGCGACCGTTGTACCTTCATTATTCAAGGCAATGGAGCGTCCATCAAATATAATATCCATGTGAGCCCCAATTTGATTAACATAAATCAGCGGTCTGCCCGACTTTTTGACCTGCTGACTAAGAACTTTAACGCGTTCCTCAAAATGCGTATAGGAAAAAGGAGAGGCCGCAATGTTGATGAGTAGGTCTGGATTTTCTTTTCTCAGTTCTGCCATGGGATCGCCAACGTACGAATTGCCACCCTCGTCATCGTCCCACAGATCTTCGCAAATTGTTAGGGCAATCTTTACGCCGTTCAGTTCGATGCAGTTGAAAACTCTACTAGGTTCAAAATAGCGATATTCATCAAATACATCATAATCAGGCAAAAGACCTTTTTTAACAACATCCTTTACGATTCCATGTTCGATAAATACAGCAGAATTATAGAGTTCTTTACCTTCAGGATCACCGTTTTTGACGGGTGCTCCGATGATACAGGCAATATCATGGCACTGTGCAGCGATTTGATGAATAGCTTCATCACATTGATGTCTGAATGCCTTATTTCTTAACAGGTCCTTGGCGGGATATCCGCCAATTGCGAGTTCGGCGAAGATAATAAGATCGGCAGCGGCTTCTTTGGCCTGATGGATGGCGCTAATTATTTTTTTAGTATTTGCTTCAAAATTACCGATATGGTAATTTAACTGTGCTAAAGCTATTTTCATATGCTATTGATCGTCTAAAAATAAGATACCTACTTATGGAGGATCTTCTCACAAATTTATTTCTTTTTTTTGATACTAAGCTTGCTCTTATTGGAATAAAGGAAAGTTAATCAAGAGAAATCGATGTTTGTAACCTGTGTGTTACCGATGTGGCAATATACTGGGGTATTTCTAAGGTATATATAAAATAAGCTAGTGCAATTGCATCGAATAGGACCGCTTCTTAAGGCAGTAATCGCCTGTAAGCAAATCGGGAGGGGAGGAATGAATAGCTTTAAGGGTATAGGTTATGCTAAACTGTTTTAACATAATTTTAACAACGTTAAATGCTGTTAAATTTCTTGACATGAATGCAGATGTATAGTACCTTTGATATATCAAAAGCAACGAAAGATATTAAAAATAATATATAAAGAACTTTTCATAATTTAGGTTAATAATTGGTTAGGTAAAGCTCGGAGTTCCCCACTTCGAGCTTTTTTATTATGAATATTTCGCATTCGGTTTTGCACCCAATTCATTTCCATCCCAATTTGATTTGTTAATGTATAGGAGGGATTCCTTTGTTACATAAGCACAGTTACTTTCATTTTTTTAATTTAATTCTTAACGGCAGCAAATGGAGATTAAGTTGTAACCAACTTGTACGTTTTAACATTGCTCGTTTTAGTGCTTGTTCAGTGATTACTCAGTGACGACTGAATAAAGAATGACTAATCAATGTTCATGAAATGATGAAATAATGAGTTTAAGCAGAAATTGGTGTTTTGCTGTATCAGAGTTAATGTTTCTATTGATTATTTTTAATATTGAAGTAATACAAATCATCAAAGTACATATCGAAAGTTTGTAGGTAATTACTTCGATGAGGAAGATGTAGCTTACGTATTGTCTATGGATAGGTAGCTCTGAATCTAGTTAGAATCCATACCGACACATTTAACTTCACGCTGCTTTCAGGCTGAAGTTTTTCAGATTCAATATTGAAATATCGTACACATGCGATTAATTGGGGGCTGATTGATAGCCGAATCGACTTCTTAAATCCAGAAATAATTTACAAGTTTCTCATGAATTATTAGGTCGACAAGTTTATTTATTTACTTTCAGTGAATTTTTCTTAATGCTATTCATGTTTGAATAGGTAATTAAAGACTCTATATCAATATAAAGATCGATTTTGCTGATGTAACGTGAAATTAAATTAAAAAGGGAAGCAGCTTATGTTTAACGTTAATTATGCAGAAAATATTATTTTGATTTGGTGTAACCAGTCTGCCGGTTTCCTTTTAAAAAATGAACTTATTAAAACTTATTTCGGTCACTTAGAGGAATTTCAAAATTTTTTAAAAAAAACTTTGGTTGATTTTCAAAACTACAATTTACATTGATTATTAGCGTTGGTTACCTTAAATATTACAGTGGATTAAAATAAGTAATTCTATCTCCAAATTTAAGATGTAATTGTTGCATTGTCAACCCCCAGTTACGAATAGGCATAGTCCATTTCTTTGAAATGTCTTTAGTAGTCAGGTAAACGAGCTTGAATAGCGCCTGATCGGAGGTAAATGCCTCCTTTGTTTTCGTAATCTTTCTAATCTGCCGGTGCATCGCCTCAATAGCATTTGTCGTATAGATAGCTCTACGGATATCGGGCGAATACTCGAAATAAGTAGACAGATTTCCCCAATTATCCAGCCATCCCTTTGAAGAGAGCGGATATTTCTTGCCCCATTTTTCATCAAACTCCAATAGCTTTTCGTAGCCCTGATCCTGATTATTGGCCTGATAGATAGGTTTTAAATCCGCGACAACAGCCTTTTTGTCTTTTTCGGGAACATACCGCAGACTTGAACGAATTTGCTGAACTATGCAAAGTTGGATTTGTGTTTTAGGATATACTGCTTCGATGGCGTCCGGAAATCCCTTTAAACCGTCAATACACGCGACCAGAATATCTTCTACACCACGCTGCTTTAGATCCGTCAGTACCGACAGCCAGAACTTCGCGCCTTCATTTTCTGAAAGATAGATGCCGATCAGGTCTTTTCGACCATCACGATTCACCCCGAGTATATTGTACACCGCACGTGTTTGAACGCTGCCATTGTCTTTAACTTTATAATGCCTTTGGTCTTGAGAGAGATTAAATGATGGAGGTATTTTCAAATACTAGGTGAAAGCAGGGTGAACTAATTGTAATGGTAGTTAATAGTAATAGAACCTCTGTATGTATCAGTCCCCTGCTATTGCCTTTGTACATGACGTACCACACTGAAAAATCAGGAAAAATAAGGAATACTTTGGTCGTTATGGTTAAAGGCAGGGATGAACTAATTGTAGTGGTCGTTTTTTTTAGAACTTATGCATGTATCAGTCCCCTGCCTTTATTTATTGCCCAAGGCCCAACTAGAATACTATCCTTGAAATATCAAAGGTTATTGGAAAGAGGTAATATCATGGTAAACATTAATTAAAGAACCATGGAAAATTACAGTGTTATTCTGGGTGTGGATGTATCCAAATTGACTTTGGACATCAGCTCAGCAGAGCGGAACTTGCATCTTGAGATCTCTAATGACAATAAAGGCTTTAACTCGTTCATAAAATGGTGCAAATTGAACGGGATTTACACAAAAACTGTTTTTGTTGTAATGGAATAGACCGGCGGATATGAATATCGGTTTCTTCAGTTCTGCGAGTCAAAAAACATTTGTTATTGTCGGATTCCGGGGCTTGAGATCAAGCGATCTATTGAAATGACGAGAGGGAAATCTGATCAGATAGACTCATTCCGGATAAGCCGATACGGAGAAGAGAAAATCAAAAGACTTAAACCTAGCAAACCGCTTAATATCAATATTATACAGCTTAAGAAATTGCTTTCCTACCGGAAAAGGCTTGTAAGGGAAAACGCAGGGTTATTGAATGCGATAAAAGAGCGCCAACACATTTTTCATAGTCCAAAACCCGATATAATAATCCGATATCAAAGAAAAAACTGAAAATGAGTGAGGGATTGATCGCCTCTATTGAGACGGAAATCGTGCATCTGATCAATTCGGATGAGCCCTTTTTGAAAAACTATCGGATAATTACAAGCATTAAAGGTATAGGTCCTGTGAATGCGTGGATGACCATCGTCTACACAGAGAACTTTACGGGATTCACGACCGCTATAAAATATGATGTATATGTGGGTGTTATCCCATTTGATAATATGTCCGGTACAAGTATCCGAGGGCGTAAACGGGTCAGCCCTCTTGCAAATAAAGAATTGAAGCAGGAACTAACATAGGCTGCGAGGGTTGCTATTTTGCATGACAAGGAAATAAAGCCTATGCTGAACGGAAGTTGGTCGACAAGCATTTCGGGGTTGTTATGAACAACGTCAGGTCCAAATTGTTACTTCGTATTTTTTCGCTAGTTAAAAGAGGAGAATTATATGTTGGAGATTACCTAAAAGCGTCATGATAAAGAAAAAATCAAATAATATTTGGAATTACTTAATCTAGAATACATACCGTCCAAAAAAACAAAGGGATATATCGATTTTAGCGGACGGTTTCGCCATTCATTGAGGCAGGAACGACCTTGTCAGTAATATTGGAGATCTCAGTAGCAGATATATCCATGGCATACATCTTCTTCACATAGCCCGAAATATCTCTTATGCTCATGCCCCTGGCATACATCGAGATAACATTACCCTCCAGTTCTTCTGTAATGATCAATTGACGTTTTGGGACTATCTTAGGATCAAAAGTGCCGTTTTGGTCACGACCGCTCTCCAATTCGAAATGTCCCGCCTGAATACTACGTACCGTCTTTTTTGTCCTCCCGTTTTTACGGTTAATCTCTCTTGAAGCTTTACTTTCCTGTAGATGGTGATCCAGTTCGCCTTCCAACATGCTTTCTAGAAGATGTTTCAGCATCGGTGCAAAAACACCATCTTCACCGCCCATTTTTTTGCCTTTGTAAAGGCCTCTCATTGCTTCCTCTTTGAAGCGTTCAAAGTCAAATTCCTCTTTTTCCATTTCCTGTATTTAATATGAAAATTCTTTATCTGACACGAACTATGTTCAAATGCAAGAAAAATTCGAAGTTTTTTCTTTCTTCGAGATATATCCATCAATGTATATCGATTCTGCTTTACAGATAGCAAATGCTTGCCTCACTAATTTATTGGCAACTGCTATTAGAGCTACCTTGGAAGGCTTCCCCTTTGCTTTTAATCGCTGATAGGTTTCCCGGCAAGCCTGATTATAACGAATTGCAGACCACGAGGCTATGTAAAGTAAGGAGCGCAGGTCAGAATCACCATTTCTGTTAATTGTTCCTTTTATATTGATAGATGTACCCGACTGTTGATAAGTAGGGCAAATTCCAATATACCTGGATAGCTGCTTGGGATTTTCAAACTGAGTAAAGCCGGCAGTGGAAATGATCAGTGAAGTAGCCAATGTTATTCCTATGCCCTTGACAGAAGTCAGAGACTTGATTTGTTTACTAAATTCCTCATTAGCGATGTTGACTATATCTGCTTCCAAGCCTCCAATCTGTTTCTCTATAAAGGCTATTGTTTTATCTAATGCCTTCAGACTGTTTTTATCTATCCGCGGAAGCACAGTAAAAGAGCCTCTAAGGTTTGTTAATGACGTTAATTGCTTCTTGAGCTGTCTTAAAACCACTTTTTTGTGCTTCATCAGGATAACTGCTTCTGCTGGCACCTTGTAGACGGGAGGGTGCATCTTTTCTCCATATAACGCTATCAGTCTGGCATCAACGTCATCCGTCTTGGTAACTGCCATCATCATTCTGGCAAAGTGCTTGATCTGTTTAGGATTGACAAGGCTGGCTGCTATATTCTGCTCGCAGAGCATGTAGAGCAATAAGGTGCCATAGTTTCCCGTGGCCTCCAGCACACATTGGTGATCCGCAACGGACAAAGAGCTAATGAACTTTTTTACCCCCTTTATGTCATTCGTGTACGTGTGGGTTTGGTAACCTTTTAGCTGAGGGTAAGCTGCTACAAATGTACTTTTTGAAATGTCGATTCCAATAAATTTCATAACCTTAGGATTGAACAAAAATTACACATCTAATAAACTATCGTCGCATACACAGGCTCTTAGCCTACCGAACTATTCAGTTTTTAGATGTAAAAACGCATGGGAGCAGAACGTGTCAGACGGTATTTTATACCAACAGTTCATCGGCTTTATTCCATGCGCTTTCTATCTTATTTATTCAAATGTACGACAGTTCAGTTTACATTCTCAAGTAATTTTTTATATGTATTTAATTCGCTATATAGCTTTATTTATTTTTAATTTTTCTCTCTGTTATAGATGAAATCTTTTGTGTTTGTTGTTTTTATTGTTTAAATAGCACTTTTTTTATTATTTTACTTTCTTTATTTGATTTGTCTGTATAGATTTTCTAGGTAATATTAATTTTTTTAAGAATATTTTTTTTATAATGTTTAATTTGTTATATTTGAAAAAGTTAATTTTAAATGTAATTCTATTTATTATGGAAAGATTTTTTTTATTTTTATGTTTTCTAGTCCTGCCTTTTTCAGTGACATTTGGGCAAACATCTGCGCCTCTAGGCCCTGCGCCTTCTGCCTACCCTACTTTTAATTATAGTTCTTTAGATAATTTTAGAGCAACTAAAATCGTAGAGGCAAAAAAGGGGAATGATGGTGATTGGTATTGTTTAGTGAAGTTGGAAGCACTGAGTATTAAAAATAATAGGCCTGATATCGCCTCATATATTGACGGGCCATATTTTTACAATGGTGTATATATTTTAGATAATAGTGCTATCTATCCTTCTCCTTCAAGTAAACAATATTACCATTGTCATCATAACTCCGTAGGTTACGATCCGAATATCCCTGGAAGAAATATAGTGTCAAAATACAAATGCTATAATCAATATGGGCCATCGGGCGAAATGGGTTTTTTTATATGGTTAAAAGCAAATTATGCTACAACTACGCAAATTGGTATTGTGCCGAATCCCGGAGAAAACGGTATACCATTACCAAATTATGTGGGTGGGAATGAGTATGATTTAATGTATAGTATAAATGGAAGTTATAAAAAAGGTTGGCCATTCTCATCTATTGTATTTGCTGGTTGGTATGTAAGGATGGAATCTTATCCCGATGGCAATTTAGGTCCTCGTCAAGAACCCCTAAAGATTGATTTATTAATAGCTCGACCCAATTAATAGTAGAAATAGTTATTTCATTTATTTCTTTTTAAATATTAATAGTTCACTTTTTACTGCAGTCACAACTATTCTTTCAATATTAATTTAAATTAATATTGAAAGAATAGACAACAAGATTACGATAAGCTGTTTGTTAGTTAATTAGTTCTCCTAAATCCTATTATAAATATGCTTGAAATAATTGTTGATTAACTTTAAAAGTCTATTTGTTCTATTTTGGAACTATTATTTTATATGAAGTCTATTTCTTTTTCTTTTCTTTTTCTTCTTCTTATTTTTAAAATTAGCTATAGTGGAGAAAGATGTCACACATTGTCTCGTGATTTTCTTATTGAAAAAGATACTTTAAAGAAATATATTTTAGATACTGTTGATGTTGGTTCTAAATATGTGAAAATTGATATTGATAGCTCGAAAAAAAATCATTTTCGTACCGCTTATGATTTGTTGAAAGAGAATCCCGAATTTAGATTTGAGGATGATAAAATCTATTATCAAGGGAATTTGCTGACAATGATAAAAATTAATGGACAGGTTTTTGATCTTATCTCACCAGTAGGATTGTTAAGGATGTTTCCTTCAGGTATTTTATCATCTTTTAATTTGGAGCCGTATACTGATCCCCTAAATAAATTTTGGGGCAATGAAAATAGAGGGATTAACTCTATTGATCTTAGAACATCAAGCGGGAGAATAACAGGACTTTTAGGTAATATTGCTACGAAATATAATTTCAAAAGTAAATATGACTTTTCTGGAAATACAATGTATTTTAGAAATAATAGCACGACATTATTTGATTTAAATGTTAATAATAATGCTTGGAATTGGGGCGCTGATATTGATGAAAATTTAAATAAGGTGCTTAATAACAAGACTACTGTTCATAATACAATAAAATTTAAGAATGGGGACCTCGCTTTGAAGGCGGGTTTTAATCATAATAACAAGCTTTCTAAGGATTACTATACAGATAGTTTGGTTGTATTAGAGGATTCAAAAAACTATACAAATATTGAAAGAGAGCAAAAGAATTTTAATCGTAGTTTTAATATTAATTCGACTTGGAACCAGGTGTTCGATAGGTTTTATTTTGATGTAACATTAGGGATTCAAAAAGATAATTTCAAATTTAGAAATAGCAATAAAAGTAATATAGCTAATGATTTTCTTTCGAATGATTCATCCACAGTGCAGGGGTATAATGGTAGAATAAATGTTGGTTATAAACTTTACAAAAATAAAGTTTTTCTAGTTAGTAGTGCCTCAATAGGGCAGAATAAAGCCGTTAACGAGAATAACTATCAAAATGATAGTATTTATAATCGAGTCTTCAATCGTATTAATAACGGCTTTGTTCAGTCAAGAGTATCTTTGAAGTTTAACCTTAATAAAGTCTTTTTGGGAGATTTATATTATAATGTAAACCTTTCAAAGGCGGTTTCATTAAATAAAATAAATTCTGCGGAAACCAAAGGATCCGAGCAAAAAAACGAAATTCAAAATATAGGTACAACATTTAGATGGTCAAAACCGAACATTGATCTTAATACGAATATTTATTACGAAAAATCGAGTAATCGATTTGAAAGTGGTTCATATCAAAAATCAGCATACCGTAACCACGGCGTATTGTATAGTTCTTCTTTAGTTATCAGGAGTTTAAAGTCTCGTTTGAGTAATACGGCTACATTCGGCAAGGTCGTTATTTATCCTACGCTTTCTCAAAGAGATCCTGCGAACGTGACATTGTCAGACAATTATTCCAGTATTGGAAATCCTGATCTGAAAAATCAATCTGTATTTAATTTTAGCTGGAATGCCAATTATCAGATGAAAAATGCTGATAATTTAAATCTAAGTTATTCAACCTCATTGAATAGAAATAAGATTATTGAAAACTTGTCTTTATTGAAGAATGACACTACTATCTCGGGGGTGAATTTTATTAAAGGGATTAGATTGTTATCATATGCCAATTCAGAAAACGCGAGTAGTCAGAATTCCAATTTCGCTTTTACTTATGTTAAAAATAAATTTTTTATACCGAATTTAAGCTTTCAGAATGTAATATCTTATTCAACTAGTGTAACAGATCGTTATATTGATAATGAAAATTTTGCAGATAAATCGGCTATATATGGGGCTAATATAAATACATTCTATTACCGAGATAGTTTCTCTGCAAATATTTTGTATAACCTGTCATTAAGTAATAATAGATTTACTAGTATTGAGATACCCCAAATCTCTAGCACTTTTCGGACGCTGAGCCAGACCATTTCAACAACAGCTCGACTGAATTATTTTGCTTTTTTTAATTTGGAGGTTAGTAACAGTTACAATATCATTAACTCTGCTGGAATTTCATTTGAAAACAATCGAACCGACGTAACGCTATCTCAAAAATATTTTAAAGGAAAGATAGAGACAAGCTTGAATATTTTTGACCTTTTCAACCAGATGAGACAGAATAGGGTTCTGAAAAATGACTTCTTGCTTAGGAGAGAGTCAAGGACAGATTTGATTGGAAGATATCTTTTACTCAACATCGCCTATAAGTTTCAAAATTTAAAACTATAAGTGTCATTTTTATTACAACAAGTTGTGAAAAAGTTTATTTTTTTAATCTTTTTTTTTATTTTATTTTACGGGTTTTGCTCAACAAACTCTATTACCTGTGTTATCTAAACGTATTGACAACCCATTGTTTAATTACAACCCAGCGGAAGGCGATGATTTTCGTGATACCATGACCGTTGAGGTAAGGATTGGCTTTGATGATGATTGCTATTATTTAGTAGAATTTGAAGCATTAAGAACCGTTATTCGGGAGTAGTTTCGGTAGGACCGTATTTAGCGCCAGGAGGAGGAATATATATTAAGCCTTCGCTACAAATAATGGGTAATAACTAGTTCAAAGCTGTTACAGGATCGTCTAATTATGCCTATAATCCGAGTACAGAAAGCATTTCAAATATATTTCAATATAAAACTTATTCACGATATTTGCCAACCCCAAAAGAAGGGGCGTTCATGTGGTTAAAAGCTAATTATGTTTCACCAACAAAAATTGGTTTAGTTAATAACCCAGGTAATTATTCAATTCCATCGGCTCCGGCGAATACATTTAATATAATTTATACAATCGGATTTACGGTAAAATTAAATAAATTGGAAAGTAGATTTTGGTATATGCAAGGGGGGGGGAGATATAGGTTTCGGAGTTCCATTTGATGAATTTTCAGTGGATCTGATGATTGGTCCGTCTAATTAGAATATATATTCAAAAGGTTAAAGTAGTAATATTTGCTAATATAATTACCAATAAGAGCAGTGCGTAAAAAAAAATAGGCCCTGCTCTTATTAATATTTACTTAATCTTTTGATTATTTTCTATTTTATGTCTACCAATTCAATCACGAAGTCCAAGGGTGAGTTTGCAGGAATTGGCCCTACCGCTCGGTTTCCATAACAGAATTTAGAAGGCGCCATGATATGAATTTTAGAACCTTTTTGAAGCCCTTTCTCTGTCAGTCCTCCGAGATCTACATCACCTATTTTTTTAGGAGCAAAGGCGAATGTCCAAGCTGGTATAAGCGTACTCTCGAAAGGATAATCATAACCGGTATTGGTGAGGAGCTCAAAGCTAGCCGTTTTATCGGTTTCAGTTTGGTCGAAAATACTGCCATTTATTAGGCGACCAGTATACTTTACCGTTGGCTTAACTTTAAAGACTTTAGCATTTAAGGTATCCACAATTTTATATTGATAATTTCCTGTGCCTTCAGCCAAAATTTCGTACCAAATGCCTGTTTCTCTACTGTATTGTGCATCGGGATACTTTTGGCTAACATAATTTTTAAGTGTGACGGAGTCCGCTTTAAATTGTGCAGCTGCATCATAAATCGGCGCATCATCACTTTTGGTACAGCTAATAATAAGAAAAGCAGTTACTGCGATTCCTAAAAATAATGGTGATAACAATTTTTTCATGGTATTATTTGTTGGTTTTTCAATAAAGTGGCCAATTCATTGTGAATATGGCCTAGCAAATGTATATGATTTTTTTCTCCTTGTAGGTTTACGCTTAAATAATTAACATTTTGATACAGTAATTTACATTTCTGTATTAGAGCTGCGTTGTTTGGAATGTAACTTTGTAACTAAATATATCAAAATGTTGGATAGTGTAGGATCTAGTTTATCTTTTAGCAAACTGCTAAAAAAAGCCATTCTCATTAAGAAAATGGCTTTTTAATGCACGGCTTATTTGTTTAGTTGGAGGTAGCAGCTCCAATAGTTAACAATTCAATTGTATACACAACTGGTGTATTCTTAGGTACTGTCACCTTCTCACTGCCTTTAGTATATTCATTTTGATCAAACGAATAATATGAAGGCGCAATAAAAGTAATTTTATCTCCTTTTTGTAATCCTTTTGGAAGTAATCCGTGTGGATAATAATCTATTCCATTCTGTTTAATTACAGGAGGCGTAAAAGCTCTCATCCATCCTACATTATATATATTGATGGCTTTGTATATATCAGTATAAACAGCTGGTGAACCAACTGGATTTTTATCAAAAACTCTTCCATCCATTAACTCTCCTTGAAAATTGAAAGTTGCCGCAAAAGGTGTAATCGCAGGACCGTTATTTGTTAAAGTGATACCATATGTATAAGGTGTAGCGGTTTCTTTAGCATATTCGATTTTGTACCAAATACCTTTTGATAGCAAAGAGTCTGAACGCTTAGCGTCGTTACCCCACTTCTGTCTCGCGTAAGCTTCCAAAAGAGGTGCTTGATCTTTATATAAAGAATCTTGTCTTGCTTTTTCTTTTTTTATCGCCTCTTCTTGTTGTTTGTAATAGGCATCCCAATCAAAATTATCTTTATTACAAGCTGTAAAAAGAATACCAAGACACAAAAACGCCATTAAAAATTTTGTGATATTTTTCATAATTTCTTAAAGTGTGTATTAATTATAAAACTCAAAACGCAGGCTGGACAAACTTCGCTACATCAAATGTTAAATTATTCTAAAAAAGCATATAACTCTTTTGAATTCAGGTATTTTTGTCGTATGCTTTTTAAATGAAATTCAAGGTCCAGTCTTAAAATACTTGGAAAGACAAGCTGTTTGCCCCGCAGTAATTGTACTGCTAATGGATGGTATTTCCCTACTTTCTTTTTTCTGCTTAGGGGCTTCCATATGCTATTGTCGAAAACAATCTCTTCGGTAGATTCGGCATCGTACTTCACCGCATAGTAACGCTGGTTAATTAATTCAATAATTTCTCTGTTTGTAAAGATTTCTTGCTCCATTTTTCTGCAGTAGCTACACCAATCGGTATGGATGAAAAGCAGTGTTTCCCTTGGCTCAACAGCGAGTAAAGAATCAAGCTGTTCGAAGCTGATCCAATTTATCCGCTCTTGTCCAAAGTGGCAGAGCGGATAAAATAACATCATCGACAGAACGGATATTTTTCTGAAATGCTTCATAGATCAGTTATTGTTTTTTAATGGAAATGGCCAATGCGCAATCCAAAGGTAAATGTCCGAGGACGAGTCGGACCATAGATATAGTCTGAATCTCTCAATGGTCCCTTGTCAAAGTCTTTCTGAAAAGCATTAAACAAGTTTTGTATACCGCCGAAAATTTCAATACTAAAATCTTTATGTATGGGTAAGGTATAACCCAGCCGCAGATTTAATTCGACGAAGTCGCGCGCGTCTTTCAAGGTCATCACATCGTTTTGGATATGAGGAACAATCATTTTTCCGGTGTAGACTCCGGTCAGATCGATTGCAAATTGTTTGGTCGCCTTTAAATTGCTATTCATATAGCCATAAATATTGGGTGTACGGACGTATTTCTTGGTCAGGATGTCCTGTCCGTCTTCCTTTCCCTCGTAGATAAGTTGATCTTTTTTATAGCGTGAGCGCTGAATGGTCCCACCGGTTTGGATAGAAAACCAAGATGATGGTGCAATATTGATCTCAATATTAGAGCCATATACCCGGGCACCCTCACCGTTTTGCATCTCCTGGATGATCAATCCGTCTTTTTCTGATGCCATGACATTGACAAATTGATTGTTTAGATCCGTATAAAACCCTTCCACAAGCAGACTCGTCTGTACATTTCCAAAATTTTTGTTGTAGCTAAAGGAACCTGTATACGCATTAGAATACTCTGTTTTTAGATTTTCACCAATTAACACAAATACTTGATTTCCACCAATGGAAGTGACATGCATGTCCTCGTTAAAAGCTTGTGGCGCACGGAAACCACGGGCATAGCCCCCTCTAAATTGGAGCTCCTTGGCGATATCATATAAGATTGTCAACCGTGGGCTAAAGGTGCCAAAACGCTGATCTGAGTTACGGTCTATACCTGCAAGACTATATTTGCCATCTACATAGGTATAATCGTATCGCGCTCCGATCAAGGTTTTAAAATTACTTAAAGGCTTCCATTCGTATTGGGCATAACTGCCTAATCCTCTGTTTTGCTGGTCAATGGTTCGTTTGTACCCCGGTATGTCGTCTTGGGTATCGTTGTACGAGAATTCCACTCCGGCGGTAAATACATCGCGTTCAAAGTTGTAGGTATACTGTCCCCCTGCAACCAGCGCGATATCATTTGTCTTTCCGTATGCATTGGCAGCTAATGTGCTGTCTGCGAGTGTTGCTCCGCCCCCTAGGCCGCCATAGTAGCTGTCACGAACGGTTTTCTGTACAGAGCCGTAAAGCGACATTTTTTGCTTGTAATCGCTAGAGTAATGATCGTAGGTGATTCCGCCAACAAGCGAACTGGTTTCCAATTGTTCTGTGATTTGCGTCAAGTGGGGTACTTTATCAAGCTGATCACCACCGCGACGGAACTCATTCACTGTACTAAAATCTACCGTTATCTTATCTAGATCACTCGGTTTGTAAAATATTTTTGTGCCAAAAGTAGTGTTTCGAAGTTTAGTCATTTCCGAAAAACCATCTCCATTAGCATCATATGCTTCCCGATTGCGGTGCATGCCGTAGAACGTCGCACCTCTCTTGAGGTCTTCCGCGACGGTCGAGGTGTTAAAATCAACCGTATTGTCCCAGCTTCTGCCACCGATGAGTGAGTTGGTTGATTTTACCTGCCAGTCATTTTCTACCGGATCTTTTGTAATAATATTGATTGTCCCAGCGATCGCATTGGCTCCAAATAATGCCGAACCGCCACTTCTTACCACCTCAATACGATCGATCATACTGGTGGGAATCTGGTCTAATCCATATACACTATTCAGTGCGGAGAATACGGCTCTGCTATTGATCAATATTTGTGAATAGGGACCTTCGAGACCATTCAGCCGGACTTGTGAAAAACCGCAATTCTGGCAATTGTTTTCTACGCGTACCCCCGGCTGATAATTCAGTGTTTCAGACATGGCGACAGATTGTGTCGCATTAAATAATTTGGGGCCTATTACATTGACAACCACCGGAGCATCCTTTCGTTTAACGCCGTAACGTGTAGCAGAAACAACAACCTCATCCAAATTGAGGTTGTCTTCCTCCAGTTGAATATGTAACGGAGCCTTTAGCGTATCAAGGGAGATAACCTTGCTGATTGAGCGGTAGCCTACTGCAGATATATTTAAGGTTACTTTTTGCATCGGTATAGCAGACAACTTGAAGTAGCCCGCTGTATCAGATGTAGTCGCAAGCTTGCTGTTTTTTAAAGTTAGTGTACCGGATGGAACTGCTTCATGGTTTTTATTGAATAAATAGCCTTCAAGTTTCGATTGGGCATATATAGTGGATGTACCCGCCAGTAATGTAGCGAATAAAGTGTATTGCTTTAGCATAGTAATTTTATAAAAATTTTAAAAATACAAGCCTCGTATAGCATTGTCTATAGCGCGCTATGAACAACATTCAAGGTATTGAACACGAATAGGAAACAAGAAAATAACTTGTCCTTATATAGGGCTATTGTACCAAGGAGTTCATTGAAACCACTTTAAGGTAGTCCAACGAAGGGTGTCGCCTTGGTATCAACGACAATTCTCGAAAAGGAGGCCAATAAGAAATTGTATCAAAGACGTCGTACAGATATAGTCATTCCGTGGTTTAGCAATGCGTTACTGGACGCATACGATACGTTCCGTTTATTAGCGTCGAGTACTGCCATGCCAGACTACCGGTTTTCGAAATCTCTGATGTTAGTTTTATACTAAGCTGGGGGGACCACGTAAGTGGTAATGATCGATAGTTGCCGTAATCGCTTCCGGACAAAAGGAATTATAACGCACCTGTCTTACTTCGCGGGGAATTGGAAGTTCAAGGACGGTAAATTCGGTTTGTACGTAGGTGTTGTGATAGATGACATTCAGGTATTCGATTTGGTCATCTGTTTCTTGGGGCTTTTGTTTCTTGGTAAAATCATAAGGGTGGGTGTGCATGACAATTTCACCTGTAGATTTTACCTCTTTGTGCATAAAAACAACACCTGAAATAATAATCAGAGACATTAATACCAATTGGCATAATGCAATAAGCTGACGTGGACTTCTGGTTGTTTTTGGGTACATAAAAAAGCGTTACTTTTTTAGGGTAACGCTTCAAAATTACGATTTTATTTTATCAGTATAGAGCTGTATGGATTAAAAAAATATTAAGTATGCCTATTTTTGATACCTTAATGTTCTCTTTTCCTTACATCCATACTATTTAATCAAATGATTGTTGTCGTCTGGAAATACAAGCGAGGGTTGAAATTGTTTGGCTTCTTCAAAATCCATGGTTGCATAGGAAATGATGATGACGATATCGCCAACTTGAACTAGGCGTGCCGCAGCACCATTCAAACAGATCGTTCCCGAACCGCGTTGGCCAGGGATAACATAAGTCTCAAGGCGTGCTCCATTGTTATTGTTTACGATTTGAACCTTCTCGTTAGCGATGATATTTGCGGCATCCATCAAATCTTCATCTATTGTGATACTACCCACATAATTCAATTCCGCTTGTGTGACTTTAACGCGGTGAATCTTGGACTTCATTACTTCTATTACCATGGCGCAAAGTTAGGGCTTTCTACTGAATTTGAAAGATTTGTCAATTAATTTGACAAATTATTCAGAATCATATTATCGATCAGACGGACGCCCTCAACCCACGCAGTGACAAGGGCAACATGTTGTTTGCTGAAATCGATGTGATCGACCTCCTTTAAGCTGGTACTTTCACATATGGCAAAGTATTCAACGCTCAGTCCATCTGTATCTGTTAAAATCTTCAGCGCTTGGTCTTTTATTTCCCGGAGTGCTATAGCATCATTGATGTGGTCCTTTACGTATGTCAAGGAACGTGAAAGGGCCAACGCTATTCTTTTTCCTTCTTCACTTAATCGCATGTTTCTGGAGCTCAAAGCTAGGCCATCTTGATCTCTGATGATGGGGCATATCGCCAATTGAATAGGTAGATCCTTCATTTCAATCATGCGTTTAATAACCATGACCTGCTGAAAGTCTTTTTGTCCGAAACAGGCAATATGCGGTTGTACCAATGTAAATAATTTATAGACGACCTGAGTGACGCCCTGAAAATGTCCTGGACGTTTTTCCCCTTCCCAGATTTGATCCAGTTCGCCCAAATCGATATGCCAGTGTTCGTGTTTGTCGGGGTACATTTCGTCAACGGTTGGCAAGAAAAGAATATCACACCCCACAGCTTCCAATAGTTTGATATCATTCTCGATTGGGCGTGGATATTTCTCAAGATCTTTTGGGTCATTAAATTGCGTAGGATTTACAAAGATGCTGCAGACGCGAATGTCGCTCAATGGTTTTGCATAATTTAATAAGGATAAATGTCCTTCGTGTAATGCCCCCATGGTAGGAATTAAGGCGATTTTTTGATCGGTTTTTCGTGCTTCTTGCAGGTATGCTTGGAGAGAGGCTTTCGTTTTGAAAATTTCCACTTTGCTATTTAGTTTTTGTTGGCAAAGTTGCATATTATTTTGGGAATATAAAACGATGATTAATAGTAAATTGCATAGTAAGTATTTTTTTCGTACCTTTGTAGACCGATTTTACTGTTCGAAAATAATAAATAAAAATAACTGGAGATGGCAAAAACGAAGATATTGTTTATTACTCACGAGATGTCGCCTTTCCTCGAATTAACTAAAATTTCTGAAATCACACGTCAACTTCCGCAAGCGATGCAAGAAAAGGGTTTTGAGATCCGGATCTTAATGCCGCGTTTTGGGAATATCAATGAGCGTAGAAATAGATTACATGAGGTTATTCGTCTTTCAGGCCTGAACATTGTTGTGGATAATAATGATAATCCGCTAATTATTAAAGTTGCTTCATTACCTGCGGCCCGTATGCAGGTGTATTTCTTGGATAATGAAGACTACTTTCAGCGTAAAAAAGTTTTTAGTGATGAGCATGGCGAGTTCTTTGCAGACAACAATGAGCGTTCGGTGTTCTTCTGTAAAGGAGCGTTGGAAACTGTGAAGAAATTAGGTTGGTCCCCAGATGTAGTGCACTGTCATGGATGGTTCTCTGCGTTGGTACCGGCGTATGTCAAGACGACTTATAAAGACGATCCGACATTCAAGGATGCAAAAGTAATGTACTCTTTGTTCAATGAAGAGTTTAAAGGTACATTAGGTACGAAGTATGCGGAAATGGCGCCAGAGGGTTCATTTAAAGCTGAGGATGCGCAGGTGTACGGTGATGGTAGCTATGAGGCTATCTATAAAGGTGCTTTGCATTTTACCGATATGGTCGTTGTTGCAGATCAAAATGTCAATACCGAAATAGTTGATTTTGCAAGATCAAAAGATATTCAGGTTTTTGAGCCCAACGGCGATCAAGACTATGATGCTTTTGGAGAAGTATATGATCAATTTGCGCCTGAAGAAGTAGAAGCGTAGGCTATACTTTTCGAAGCGTTTCAAAAAGCAATAAAAAAAAAGGTTATTTTAAAAAAATAGCCTTTTTTTTATTACGCAGGTTTTCATTAAGTCGAATTGCTATTTGAGTGACTTTCTTCGCAATGCCTCCTCCCTAAATCATTTGTAACAATAAATATAGCTGCGAATTGTTATCTTCGCAATAATCTGTCATTAGGTTTATATGTTGATACGTGGAGATCTCGGAGAAGATGTCCTAAGTTTGATTTATAGCGGCGCTGGGCGCTTGTAATAGCTTATATTGACTTTGTTTTAAAGGTATATAAATCGAGTGTCTCGGAATATTTTAAATAGGAGTAGACACCATAGTTATAATTATTGTCATGAAAATTAAGGTAGGATTTGGATTTGATGTCCATCAGATGAAAGAGGGACATCCCTTTATTGTTGGAGGCGTTCAATTGGAGCATCATGCTGGGGCCTTTGGCCATTCTGATGCAGATGTATTGGTGCATGCGATATGTGATGCCATTTTAGGTGCTGCCAATTTAGAAGATATTGGCTATCACTTTCCAAACACGGATATGCGCTGGAAAGGTATCAGTAGCTTATTGTTACTGAAAGAATGTGTGGCGCTGATCGCGAAGAAAGGATACACACTTGGCAATATCGATTCAATGTTGTGTTTGGAGGCTCCTAAGATCAAACCTTATATCCCGCAAATGAAAGTTAAATTGGCTGAAGCCACTGGTTTGGATATCGATGATATTTCCATTAAGGCAACGACAAATGAAACCATGGGGTTTATCGGCCGTCAGGAAGGAGCGGTTGCCTATGCGGTTTGCTTGATCGAACGTGCGTAGTTCTGCTTAATATTTTCGCGTTTAAATTCTTGCTTTTGGTACAATTAGTAATACCTTTGCCAAGTAAGGATTATTGGCACACTATCTGATAGAGTGAGCATTAATGTCTTAATTGAAGTCTACAAGGATCAAAATAATGCAGTATTCAAGTTTTAAAATAGCACAGTGTGTGTAAAACCTGAATACGCTGTGTGGTCTTAAAATGAATAATATTTACGTCTGAAATTTAGTGATTAGATGAAACGAGTATCAAAAAAAAATCAACTGACGGAAGCTGATATCAAACGATATACGTTCAATTTTTGGAAGATTATCGTTGGAGTTGTTGCGATAGGTTTTCTGTTTATATTGAGTATACGTCTTGGATTATTTGGGAAATTGCCCTCCTTCAGTGATTTGGAGAATCCAAAAAGCAATTTAGCTTCTGAAGTTATCACTGAAGATCATAAAGTACTGGGAACTTATTATGTTCAAAACCGTTCCAATGTTAAGTATAGCGAATTGTCCCCTTATTTGGTCAAAGCATTGGTGTCTACAGAGGATAAACGTTTCTATGATCACTCTGGTATAGACTATTCGCGTACGTTCACAGTCATCTTCCATACCTTGACAGGTAATAAGCAAGGGGGGAGTACGATTACACAACAGCTGGCACTTAATCTCTTCTCGGATGGACGTCAGAAGAATTTTTTAAAACGTGTCATCCAAAAATTTCAGGAATGGATTACGGCCGTTCGTCTGGAGAGAAATTATACCAAGGATGAGATTATTACCATGTATTTCAACACGGTAGACTTTGGTGCCTACAATACATATGGAATCAAATCTGCTGCACGGACTTACTTTAATACGACTCCCGACAAATTGACAGCGGAACAAGCAGCTTTGTTGGTGGGTATGCTAAAAGGTCCGGGAGCATATTCTCCGGTTCGTTACCCTGATAAATCTCGCACCCGACGTAATACGGTGCTGAACAATATGGTTGCCGCTAATTTTATCTCGGCAGAAGAGGCAACAAAAGCAAAAGAGAAACCACTTGGTTTAGAACTTAAGATTGCAAATTACGGCGAAGGATTGGCTCCCTATTTCAGAGCGGTATTAAAAGACGAGATCAAAAAGGAATTTGCCAAGCTTTCCATTACCAAACCGGATGGTACACCTTATGATCTTGATCGCGATGGATTGAAAATCTATACGACAATCAACATGTCTATGCAGCAATATGCAGAGGATTCGCAAAAGGAGTGGATGAAGCAATTGCAGTCTAAATTTTCCGCACAATGGAAAAATAGGGATCCCTTCAAAGGCGATAAAGCGAAGCTATTAATCAGCGGAATGAAGCGTTCTGATCGTTACCGGATTTTGAAGGAAGAAGGCTTGAATGAAGACGAAATCAAAAAGGCTTTCAATGTAAAAGTTCCTATGAATATTTTTACATGGAAAGGAAGCGTCGACACCATGATGACGCCAATGGATTCCATTAAATACAATAAACTCATGTTGCGCAATGCAATGATGTCTATGGAGCCGAAGACGGGACATATTAAAGCCTGGGTAGGGGGTATTGACTTCGACCACTTTAAATATGATCAGGTAAAAATGGGAACGCGTCAGGTCGGATCGACGGCTAAACCATTTACTTACGCAGTTGCGATTGACAACGGCTATTCGCCCTGTTATAGTATTCCAAATTACCAACAAACGTATAACGGATGGACCCCAAGGGGAAATGCGCAAGGAGGAAACCCCATTACGTTGGCTAAGGCCCTTGCTTATTCTCAAAACTATGCGACAGCATATTTAGTACACGAAGTTGGTGCTGCGGAAGTCGCAGCATTGACAAAGCGAATGGGTATAACAAGTGATGTTCCTAGTTATCCCTCGATTTCTTTGGGCGCTTACGAAGCGTCGGTGTTTGATATGGTAGGTGCCTATTCGGCATTTGTAAACCAAGGAACTTGGATTGAGCCGACAGCAATTCTGCGGATTGAAGATAAAAATGGGACACCAATTTATGATAAGGCACCAAAGGTGGTAAAAGCCTTGAACAGTGAATCAGCATATATTATTGTGGATATGCTTAAAAAGGTGGTGTCTCAGGGTACTGCCAGACGTATTCAATGGATGTACAAGCTCACCAATCCAATCGGAGGTAAAACGGGTACAACGAATGACAACTCGGACGCTTGGTTTATCGGTATTACGCCCGAATTGGTTACAGGTGTGTGGACCGGGGCGGAAGATCGGGGCATTAGTTTCGATCGCATGGAGTACGGTCAAGGGGCCGCGGCAGCTATGCCAGTATTCGCTTATTACATGCAGAAAGTATATAAAGATTCGAATTTAAAATATACCAAAGGTGATTTTGAACAACCTCAAGGTGGACTCACCCGTGTAATAGACTGTAATCAGTACTGGGGGGGCGGAGGCTCTGATGTGGAAGATGGATCTACCGATTCGAGCAGTAAAGACGAAACTAAACTAAAAGATGACCGCTTAGGTTTCTAGGTTATTTTAACGAATATCAGTGGGCCAGGCAATAAATTTTTTCGAAATTTGTTGTCTGGCTTTTTTGCTGAAAGTGCTTGATATTGAAACATAATGGACGTATTTGATTATAGAGAGGAATTAAAGAAGATACCGCATCGGCCTGGAGTCTATCAGTATTTTGATAAAAATAATGAGCTGATATATATTGGTAAAGCGAAAGATCTGCGCAATCGGGTCGGATCTTATTTCGTTAGTGAAAATCAGCTGAATGGCAAAACACGTGTTTTGGTCCGTAAGATTAATCGGATATCTTTTACTATAGTTGATACGGAGATTGATGCTTGGTTGCTTGAGAATTCATTGATCAAGAAACACAAACCCAAGTATAATGTTCTTCTTAAGGACGATAAAACTTACCCTTGGATTGTTATCAAGAATGAGCCTTTTCCACGCGTTTTTTGGACCAGGCAATATATCAAAGATGGTTCGCGCTATTACGGACCCTATCCTTCGGTGGGGATGATGCATATTGTTTTGGATCTGATTCGTGAATTGTTTCCCTTGCGGACCTGCAATTTGGCCCTAACACAGGAAAATATACGGAAGGGCAAGTTTAAGATCTGTCTTGAATATCAAATTGGAAACTGTAAGGGGCCTTGCGAAGGGTATCAATCTGAAGAAGACTATGATCAGAATCTGAGCGATATTAAGGATATTCTGAACGGAAAGATCGCTATGGTGACCAATCGCTTGAAAGAAGGTATTACTACTGCAGCTGCAGCTTTGGATTTCGAAAGAGCGCAGTTAATCAAAGCGAAGTTGGATAAGCTAGACAATTATCAGAGTAAATCCACCGTTGTTAACTCATCCATTACAAACGTTGATGTATTTAGCATCGCTTCGGACGAAGGATATGCCTTTGTCAATTACCTGAAAGTGATGAATGGTGTGATTATTCAGACGCAAACACTGGAAATGAAACGGCGTTTAGATGAGAGTGAACAAGAACTGCTAGCCTTGGCTATACCAGAGATACGGGATCGTTTCAAAAGCCTTTCGCGTGAAATTATCGTACCATTTGAGTT
This sequence comes from Sphingobacterium sp. UBA1498, assembly GCF_002325125.1. Classification (NCBI taxonomy): domain Bacteria; kingdom Pseudomonadati; phylum Bacteroidota; class Sphingobacteriia; order Sphingobacteriales; family Sphingobacteriaceae; genus Sphingobacterium; species Sphingobacterium sp. UBA1498. Next base: position 47,755 of record NZ_DCRG01000019.1, on the reverse strand, counting down.
AGATATTGAAGAGAACGAACGGATTCGATTTACAATCCCCAAATTGGGTGAAAAGAAAAAGCTCCTTGAACTTTCTCAAAAGAACGTAGCATTTTTTAGGAAGGAACGTTTGTTGCAATATGAAAAGCTTAATCCGGATATCCGGACTGAGCGTATTCTAAGACAGATGCAAAAGGATCTTCGGATGAATGTGCTGCCGCAACATATTGAGTGTTTTGATAACTCGAATATTCAGGGAAATTATCCTGTGTCTGCTATTGTGGTATTTAAGGATGCGAAACCCTCCAAAAAAGATTATCGCCACTTCAATGTAAAGACCGTGGAGGGTCCCAATGATTTTGCTACGATGGAGGAAGCTGTTTTTAGACGGTACAGAAGGTTATTGGATGAAGATCAGCCTCTGCCCCAATTGATTATTATAGACGGTGGTAAGGGGCAGTTAGGGGCCGCTTTAAAGAGCTTGCGCTTATTGGGGATCGAACGGAAAGTAACGGTGATCGGTATTGCGAAGAGGCTGGAGGAGCTTTTCTATCCCGGCGACCAATATCCACTTTATCTAGATAAAAAATCTGAAACCCTCAAGGTGATTCAACATCTTCGAGATGAAGCTCACCGGTTCGGAATCACGTTTCACAGAAATCAGCGGAGCCGAAAAACTTTTGTTTCTGAACTTGAAAACGTGCCAGGCATAGGCAAAACAACGGTGGAGAAAGTGTTAACTGAATTTAAGTCGGTAAAAAAGGTGAAGGAGGCGTCTGATGAAGACCTAAAAAAAGTGCTTAATCTCAAACAGATTAAAGCACTTCGTGAATACTTTGCAAAGTAACATTAAAGTAGAATAGTGCATCAGCCGAAGTTTTATACACCAAGATATTCGGCTGATGCATTCAATACGAATTAGTCATCGTAACCAAAACGTTTAAGGTAATTTTTTTTGCTTCGCCAGTCAGGAATTACTTTAACGAAAAGTTCGAGAAATACCTTTCCATTGATAAACTCCTCAATATCTTGACGTGCGTAGGTTCCCACTTTTTTGATCATGGCGCCTGCCTTTCCAATGATAATATTTTTTTGAGAGTCGCGTTCAACAATAATTTCTGCTGCAATACGCGTAATATTAGCCTCCTCTTTGTAAGATGTCACGATTACTTCTGTGCTGTAAGGAATCTCCTTATCATACAGTTTGAACACTTTTTCACGGATCATTTCGGAGACAAAAAAACGCATGGATTTGTCCGTCAGTTCATCCTTTTCATAATAAGCTTCGTGAATTGGTAACTTGTCCTTTATGTATTGCATTACTGCAGCGACATTATGATTCAGTTTTGCTGAAATGGCAAAAATAGTGTCCGGATTTAATTTTTCTTGCCAAAATTCAATTTTTGCTTTGACTTCTTCTTCTGAAGATTTATCAATTTTATTGATCAGTACAGCAACAGGAGAATTTGTTTTGCGTAATTTCTCGAGGACATCATTCTCATCGTATTTTTCGTTGATATCTGTCACAAATAGAATAATGTCTGCATCGATCAAAGATCCTTGGACAAAATTCATCATGGATTCCTGCAGAGAATAGTTTGGTTTAATAACACCTGGAGTGTCCGAAAACACAATTTGATGGTCTTCATCGTTTACAATACCGATAATGCGGTGTCTTGTCGTTTGCGCTTTGGGTGTAATGATAGACATTTTTTCACCCACTAAAGCGTTCATTAGGGTGGACTTACCAGCATTTGGCTTTCCGATGATACTTACGAATCCTGCTTTGTGTGACATTTTTCTAAATTTTATTAGGATTACAAAGAAACAAAATATATCTTTGTACTCCAATTCGGAAGGATCATAATCTTGTTTTTTCAAAAGAAAAAAGCAATTTTGTTCAAAAATATATTGCGGGGTGGAGCAGTTGG
>NZ_DCRG01000019.1:0-45712 GCF_002325125.1 Sphingobacterium sp. UBA1498 | reverse complement strand
GGTCCCCGCTACTAAAGGAAAAGCTGAGGTGTAAATCTTGGCTTTTTTTATGCGCTACTAATCTATTGTAGCCATGGTATATCCTCCAGGGTAGGCGCACTTTCCTTTCATCTAATTTCCCATTGTTTGGTTGTCCACATTTATTGAAAGATCAATTTTTGATACAGCTTTATGCTTCTTCTTCGTGCACATGTGATAGGTTGTATAATGCGTGTTTATGCAATCGTTTGTCTAATTGGCGCAATCGATTTCGTTGTTTGTAAATTTTGATATCCTACCATCTTACTTTAGTTTTAGCATTCATGTACCTAAATTTTGATTAGTAAGCTAATCAATTTTTAAACTAACTATAAAATATTATGATTTCAAAGATTCTTGAAAATCACAAGTTGAGTCTGTTATCAATAGCTTTACTCCTATCAAGTTCGCACAACTTGGCAAATGCTAATGATCTTCCAGTTGCGGGCCAAAATGTATTGTTGCATGGCGCTGTTTATCAACAAAAAGTGAATGGAAAAGTGCAGTCGACGGACGGCCCATTGGCTGGAGCAACCATTAGCGTTAAGGGGAGCGGTAAATCGACATCGGCAGGAGCAGATGGACGTTTTACAATAGATGCTAAAAATGGTGATGTACTGGTCGTTACAAGTGTTGGTTATAAAACACAGGAAGTGACGGTGACAGGACCGGTTGTTAACATCAATCTGGAGTCCAATAGTGAAGCACTTGAGGAAGTTGTTGTCGTTGGGTATGGAACACAACAGAAAAAAGAAAGTTTAACTGGTGCCCTTCAGGCTGTTAAGGGAAACAAATTACGTGATGTCACTACGCCATCGGTTGAGAATATGCTGAATGGTAAGGCTGCCGGTGTATATGTTGCACCAGGGGCTGGTAAACCGGGGTCAAATGGTGGTGTTGTGATTCGTGGTCAGGCAACCCTAAGCGGTACGACGAGTCCGTTGTGGGTCATTGACGGTGTGATTGTGGGTTCGAGCCCCGGCGATATCAATCCTGACGATATTGAGTCTTTAACCATTTTAAAAGATGCAGCGTCCACTTCCATTTATGGTTCACAAGGTGCAAATGGTGTTGTTGTCGTTACAACAAAAAATCCTTCGGCATCCAAAACAAGCATTAGCTTTTCTACAAAAATGGGTATCAACCAACTTTCCAATGGGCACATGGAAATGATGGATGGTGCTGAACTTTATGACTACTTTGCGTCATTCTCCAATCAAGATAAAATTAAATTTCCACGCTGGAACCCTGAATTACGCAATAGTAATTTCGATTGGTGGAAGCTAGCAACGAAGACTGGATTTGTTCAAAACCACAATTTATCCATTCAGGGAGGAAATGATAAACTACAGTCTTATTTGTCTTTAGGGTACTACAACGAAGCCGGTGCTGTAAAAGGGTATGATTACGATCGTTATAACTTTAGATTACGTACCAACTATAAGCCTTTTGACTGGTTGACCATCAAGCCATCTATTGCCGGTTCGAGACGTGCGGTAGATGATCGTCAATATGATGTCAATGCCATGTATGGAAACCTACCTTGGGATAGTCCATACGATACAAATGGAAATTTAGTGCCACACCGTTATAGTGGCTGGGTCAATAATGCAAGCACGAATTACTTGTATGACTTGCAATGGAATCATAGTGCCAATACCAATTATGAATTTATGGGTAACTTAGATTTCGATGTCAAATTAACGGATTGGTTGACCTTCTCTTCTGTCAACAATTATCGCTACAATACGTATTCTGACAGTGGTTATCAAGATCCGCGATCAAACAGCGGTGAAAGTGTAATTGGGCGTGTGATGGATTACCGCATGGAGTTTGCGCGTCGTTATACCAACCAAATCTTGCGTTTCAACAAGACCTGGGATAAACATAGTCTGAATGGATTGGCTGCATACGAATTTAACGACTACTGGACAAAAACTTTAGATGCTTACGGAACGGGTATTGTCAATGGTTTCGAGGTATTGGATGTTGTTGCAAAGCCAGAACGTACGAAAGGCGGAATTTCCGAATGGGCAGTACAGTCATTCTTGTCGAATGCAAACTATGCATACGATAATAAATATCTGGCACAGGTGTCGTTCCGTCGAGATGGAGCATCCAATTTTGGTACCAATGCAAAATATGGAAACTTCTTTTCCGTTAGTGGTGGCTGGAATATCAATAAGGAAGAGTGGTTCAAGGCTGATTGGGTAGATAACTTAAAACTGCGGGCGGCTTATGGATCGGTAGGTAATAGACCAAGTTCATTATATCCGCAATATAGTCTTTACTCGGTGTCTGCATCATCAAGTTACAATGGTATACCAGGGGCATTAATTAGCCAAATCGGTAATAAAGATCTGACTTGGGAAAAAACCTACACAACTGGTTTTGGGGTTGATGCAGCCTTGTTTAAGAATAGATTGCGATTCAATGTTGATTATTATGACAAGAAGACTGATAATGTACTTTATCAAGTGCCAATCAGCGGTCTGACCGGTGTCACTTCTATCTGGAAAAATATTGGTAAGATGCAAAACCGGGGGATTGAATTGACCATTGGTGGCGACATCGTTCGAAATGACAATGTACATTGGAGCTTGGATGTTAATTTGAGTCACAATATGAATAAATTGACCGAGCTATTTGCGACAAAAGATGCCAGTGGTAATCTAGTTTCAAAACCAATTATCGCAGGTGACGGATCGGGTATCGCTGGATCAGCGCAACGTCTGCTTCAACCTGGTTTTCCGGTAGATACCTATTACTTAAAAGAGTGGGCTGGTGTTAACGTAGATAATGGTTTGCCAATGTGGTATCGATACGAGACAGATGCCAATGGCAATGAAACAAGGACAACGACGTCGAACTATTCCAATGCAACCTTCCGTAATGTAGGAAAAGGAAATCCGGATCTTTTCGGCGGTTTCAGTACGGCTTTAAGTTATAAGCAGTTTGACCTGAATGCCGTGTTCGGTTTCTCCTTGGGTGGTAAATTATATAATTATTCGCGTCAGGAATTTGATTCGGATGGAACCTATACGGATCGTAACCAGATGAAATTACAGGATGGTTGGAGCCGTTGGGAAAAACCAGGCGATGTGGCCACTCACCCGATTGCCAGATACGATAACCAAGATAAAGGTAATTCGCCATCAACACGCTACCTGGAAAGTAACAATTTCTTGAAAATGAGATCACTGACCTTAGGGTATAACTTTAATCTAAAGAAATACAATATCAAAAATTTACGCGTCTTCTTAGCTGGAGAGAACTTGTTTACGATTACAAACTACTCGGGCGTCGATCCAGAGCTTCCTTTGACTGAGCCTGATGGCAAAGGCGGGGGCGGTCAAATGATTCGATCTACAGGTGTTTCTGTATATCCTATGGTGCGTAAATACATGTTCGGCGCAAGCGTGACATTTTAATTTTAACGTTTAGAAAATCAATAATGAAAAAGATATTAATCGGACTTTTGATCGCAGCGGCAGTATCTTCCTGCGATATTGATCGTCTTCCTTATACTTCGATGGACGAAGAAAATATAGCAAGTAATCCTGATGCAATGGTAACAGGTACTTATGCGCAGTTAAAAGCTTGGTCTGATCCGATGCACCGTCTTGGTGAATATGCCGGTGATAATATGATGATCCGCGGGTCATCCACAGATGCGTTCTACGAATTTATCTCCTATGCAAGAACACCGAATAATTACCGTTTGCAGAACTTTTGGGATAGCGGTTATAAAGCGATTGCCCAATCGTCGAACCTGATCAAGATGTTTGCTGAAGGTCAGAGTCCAGAAATGGATAATAAGATAGGTGAATGTTACTATATCCGGGGGATGATGTATTTTTACCTTTGTCGCGCATTCGGGAAGCCTTACTACCAAAGTCCAGAAACAAATTTAGGCGTTCCGATTGTCAATGGTACACCTGAAGATGTTTTCAATGATTTGAATTTACCAGACCGTGCGTCTGTAAAAGATACTTACGCGCAAGCGATCAGTGATCTGAAAAAAGCAGAAGCTTTAATGACACTTGATAAAGGGGCAGCATATGCGTCTGAGGGTGCAGCGCAAGCTATGCTTTCTCGTATCTATCTGTATATGAGTGGTACATATAAAAATCCAAATGCGGAATATGCACGTCTTGCTGTAGAATATGCGGATAAAGTGATTAACTCAGGCAAATATGTCCTGTTGGGCCGTGAGCAATTTATGAAATACAATACATTTAGACCTGAAGATAACAAGGAGACCATCTTTGCAGTGAAACGCGTGGCTTCTGAATTTTCGGGCGATGATCACTATTATGGTATTGGTGGTATGTACTCGAATATCGGTGGTATGGGCTGGGGTGAGATGTATTCCAGTGCCAAGTACATTGATTTATTGAATGAAACTGGTCGCAATGACTGGAGACCTGATCATTATACGATTGTCGATGCGCGCGCAGCCTTTATTGAACCTACTTATTCAAAAGATGATGCCGGGAAATATTCGACGGTGTTTCGATTTATTAAGCAGGATGTGCCCCAAAAAGCAGGTGATCCGGTTACATTGAGTTATGTGCAGGCTCCTGTTACTATTAGCGGTAGTACCGTTACTTGTAAAGATGGTGAAAATGTCTATACATTGACTGCTGTCAATGCTGCACAGCAAACCTATAAAATTGCCTATGCAGATGGTAAAACATATGTAGGTATGATTGATTATTATATTTCCTTAAACCGTGCTTATCCACAGTTTTATATTGTGAAGTGCTCACGTGAAGGCGAGGAATCACAGTTGCACTCACCAGTCATCAGCCGTTTAGGTGAAATTTATTTAAACCGTGCTGAGGCTAATGCAAAATTAGGTAATTATGGAGCTGCTTTAAATGATTTGAATACTATCAGAAATCGTTCTATTGTAAATGGTGGCTACGCATCGCTCGATGCAAGTAATGCATTTAAATTGATTGATAAAGAACGTCAACTGGAGCTGGCCTATCAGGCGGAACGCAGTTACGATGTTTTTCGTAACGGAGAACCTCTAAATAGAACATATCCTGGACCGCAGAAGCAGTTCGAAGATATTGCACCAACAGATTTTAGAGTAACCTATTTTATACCACAAGATGCGATAAACTCATATCCGGGCAAATTGACACAGAATCCAACGTCTAATTAGAATTAGATGTATACGATCATTTAATCAATATAAATGGCTTTACTTCACGGTAAAGCCATTTTTGTTTTTGTGTCTCAATTATCCCTTTCGAATCCGTATCTTTGTTCCCTTAAGTATAATTTTAGCATAAAAGTGCCACCTGCTGTGATAGTGGGTGGATCAAATAAAATAAATATGGCAAATATTGTTGCAATTGTTGGTCGTCCAAACGTTGGTAAATCTACCTTATTCAATCGTCTTACAGAAAGTAGAAAAGCGATTGTCGATGACTTTAGTGGGGTGACGCGCGACCGTCATTATGAAACAGCCGAGTGGATCGGAAAGAGATTTACAGTAATTGATACAGGTGGTTTTGTACATGGTTCAGATGATGTCTTTGAAGAGGCAATCCGTGATCAGGTCTATATCGCTATTGAAGAAGCGTCTGTCGTGATCTTTATGGTAGATGTCACTACCGGAATTACCGATTTGGATGACGAAATCGCTGATATTCTGAGAAGAAGTTCCAAACCTGTTTATGTGGTAGCGAATAAAGTCGATCACGCAAAATTGCACCATGAATCGGCTGAGTTTTATGCCTTTGGATTAGGAGAGGTGTTCAATATTTCCTCAGCTACAGGATCGGGTACAGGAGAACTGTTGGATGCTGTTGTCTCTCATTTTGAAGAAGAGCAGGAAGAAGATGAAGCTTTACCTAAATATACGATTGTTGGTCGCCCAAATGTGGGTAAATCCTCTTTGACAAATGCATTGATCGGTAAAGATCGCAATATTGTTACGCCAATGGCTGGTACAACACGTGATTCAATCCGTATTCATTATAATCAATATGGACACAACTTTTTATTGATCGATACGGCAGGTCTTCGTCGCAAATCCAAAGTAAATGAAGATATCGAGTTTTATTCGGTCATGCGTACCATTAAAGCGTTGGAAGATTCTGATGTGACGATTTTAATGCTCGATGCGCAAGATGGATTAGAGGCGCAGGACGTTAATATTTTCAACCTGGCAGAGAAAAACCGCAAAGGTATCGTGATCGTTGTCAACAAATGGGATTTGATCGAAAAAGATAATAAGACCATGAAGGCGTTCGAAGATCGCATCAAAGAAAAAATAGCGCCGTTTACTGATGTACCTATTGTTTTTACTTCGGTGACTGAAAAACAACGTGTTCTTAAGGTGTTGGAGGTTGCTGATAAGGTATATGCTAACAAAACAAAGAAAATTCCAACGTCCAAGCTGAATGAAGTGATGCTGGATATTATTGAAAACTATCCACCACCATCCTTAAAAGGCAAATACATCAAAATTAAATATGTAACACAATTGCCAGGAAGAACACCGATGTTTGCGTTCTTCTGTAATTTACCACAATATATCAAAGATCCATATAAGCGCTTTGTAGAGAATAAATTACGTGATAATTTTGACTTTACTGGTGTGCCAATTCAAATATACTTTAGACAAAAATAGCTTTCAAGCAGCGATTAGACATGGACCATAATCTCGTTTTATACAATACCCTTTCGCGAACAAAAGAAAAATTCGAACCCATTCATGCCAATCTCGTTGGTATGTACGTCTGTGGCCCGACTGTATACAGTGATGTACATTTGGGTAACTGTCGGACGTTCGTGTCTTTTGATTTGATTTTTAGATACCTACGTCATCTTGGCTATAAAGTGCGTTATGTACGCAATATTACGGATGCGGGGCATTTGGAAGGCGATCGTGATGAGGGAGATGACAAGTTTGCAAAAAAGGCAAAATTGGAACAGTTGGAGCCTATGGAAATTGTACAAAAGTATACGATAGGTTTTCACGACGTATTGCGTCTTTTTAATACCTTGCCGCCAAGTATTGAGCCTACGGCGACAGGGCATATTTGCGAGCAGATCGAGATGATCGAACAGATTATGGAGAATGGCTATGCTTATGAAAGGAATGGTACCGTATATTTTGATGTTGAAAAATACGTTGAAACATATGATTATACGATATTGACCAATCGTAAATTAGAGGATATGCTCAATAACACCCGTGAATTGAGTGGTCAGGATGAGAAAAAGGGGCGTTTGGATTTTGCCTTGTGGATCAAAGCAAAACCCGAAACGATCATGCGTTGGCCCGCTCCTTGGAGCGTTGGCTTTCCGGGCTGGCATATCGAGTGTTCAGCCATGAGCAGAAAGTACCTGGGCGATCAGTTTGATATTCATGGTGGTGGAATGGATTTGGCTGCTACACATCATACCAATGAAATTGCACAGTCTGAAGCATGTAACCATACGAGTCCTGCAAAGTACTGGATGCATACCAATATGTTGACTGTAAATGGTGCCCGTATGTCTAAATCTGCTGGAAACGGATTCTTGCCGGGCGAGTTATTTACAGGAAATCACCCCTTACTGAATAGAGGATACTCGCCGATGGCTGTACGCTTCTTTATGCTACAGGCGCATTATAGAAGTACTTTGGATTTTTCAAACGAGGCACTGGATGCAGCCGACAAGGGTTATAAGCGCCTAATGACTGCTATAAGCCTCTTAGATAAATTGAAAGTATCGAAAGGTGCTGATTCATTTAATTTAGCGGAAATCCGCCGCAAGTGTTACGCCGCTATGGATGACGACTTTAATAGTCCAGTACTCATCGCCGAGCTGTTTGAAATTGTACGTATCATCAACTCAATTTATGATGGTAAAGCGAAAGTGTCGGCTGAAGGATTGGAAAACCTGAAAGTATTCATGAAAGAATTTGTCGAGGATATCCTCGGGCTTAGAAACGATCAGACATCCGCATCTGATGATATTGACGATGTCATGAATCTGGTTATTAAGCTACGTAATGAAGCAAAAGCAAATAAAGACTTCGTTACCTCAGATCGTATTCGTGATGAGCTTAATACTATTGGAATTCAATTGAAAGATAGCAAAGAAGGAACACTTTGGAATAAGATTTGATAGAGAAGAAATCGAATTATAAAAGAGGAAATCATTTTGCGTATGAATTTTTGGAATAGGCTATCTGTTGTTACATTGATGAGTGTTGTTGGTACAACACTACATGCACAGATACCCGAGAAAGTTGGCAGCCTCCTGCAGGCAGATAAGGATGCAGCAGCATTGGCTAAAGCATCTACGCCGCACCAGGCATTTCTTTCGATTATTGATAAAGAATCTACGTTTTATGTTCCGTCAGCAGTAAATGCTTATAATTATCTGAATAATAGACCAAATATTCCGGATGTCTTACATTGGCAACCTACGTTTGCGCTGATTGCCAAGAGTCAGGAGTTCGGTGTGACTTCGGGGTCTATGGATTTTCAGAAGGTAGGTGCGCGATTGCGACACGGAGAATATCTCACCGTATGGAAGCGGAATAAGAAGGGCAAGTGGCTGGTCGATATTCGCGCCGAGGTGGAAAACAATGGGAACGATGGTGAATTTGATTTGGAATATATCGAACCTACTGATTCTTGGTATCTGAAACATCGTTCTAAAGTACGCTTAAATCAGCGGGAAGATATTGTTTTAGAAACAGACAAGTTAATGTCAACAGTATTGAAAGCCGACAACCCAACCGCTTATAGGGAATTTTTAAGTGAGGATGTACGGTTTTTGTTTCCGTGGACTAGTCCGATGGAAGGAAAGGCTACTATGATGGCCTATCTCAAAAAACAACGGATGACGATAGAGACAGTCCCCGAAGAAGTAAAACGTTCGTATAGTGGAGATTTTGCCTATACAAAAGGAACGGCAACGGTGAGACAGAAGGATAAAGTTGTCAAGTATAATTATATTCGCATCTGGCAACTCAGTGAATTGGCGAAAGATGATGTGAAGAAGGCCAATTGGAATATCCTGATTGAGATGATGTTTGAGAAATAATAACGGAGACTGCAAAATAAAAAGGGCTTGAATATCAATTATTCAAGCCCTTTTTAGGTGATAAGTGTTTTAAGCTTATTATTTTCTCCATTTTTTCAATTCATCACATGAACCAAATTCGTCACTGATATCAATAAATGTTGTTTTGGATTTATCGTCAAACCATTTGCTCAGATTGCGATTGATTTTATCTTGTCTGGCCGCCTCTTTAATTTTGGTAAAATCCTCGTCCAAATTAGCTTTGTGTGGAGGGATACGTGTTTTTAAATAGTTGAAGCGATAGCCAACATCGCCCATTTTGTCTGTAAATTGCACAGGTTTGGAGTATTCTCCCGGTTTTAGCTGATCGATTGCTGTAAATACTGATTTTTCCAAGCCATCCATAGGAATTACGGTTGTACGGCTCGATCCTTCTTGATTAAGGATCATACCACCATTGAATTTACTTTCCTCTGCATCCGAATAATTTGTGGCAGCGTGATAGAAATCCATTTTTTTGTCAACGACTAATTTATAGATACTGTCCAGTTTATTTTTAGTCCGTTCTAACGCTGCGGCACCAGGATTAATCTTCATTAGAATATGGCGTGTGTGAACCTCTTCGCCACGTCTTTCGAGTACCTGAATAATATGGAATCCATATTTAGATTCTACAATGGGCGATATTTCTCCAGGTTTTAATTTAAATGCCATTGCAGAGTATTCCTTGACGTAGTTGTCGCGTGTACCGAAACCCAAATCTCCACCGTAGGGTGCTGATCCTGGGTCTTGGGAATATATACGAGCCATTGTACCAAAATCAGAGCCCTCTACAATCTGTTTTCGGATACCTTCAATTTTGTCTCGTTGTTCTTTTTTTTCCTCATCTGTCAACTTCGGCATCATGACAATTTCACCAATTTCGACTTCAGTATTGAAATAAGGGAGGCTATCTTGATTCAGGCCTTCAAAATAACGTTTTACTTCCAATGGTGTTACGTCAACTTTTTGAACAATGTTTTGCTGCATTTTGTTCGCTTTCAACTGCTCAAAAACACTTGCACGCATTTCTTCCTTGTATTGTAATAACGAGCGGTTGAGAAATTTCTCAAGACGTTCTTGACCTCCAGCCTGTTGTGACATATGGCGTAAACGGGAGTTAAGGTTGTCGTCAACTTCGGTTTCTGTTACATCAATAGAGTCAATTACGGCCTGTTGGGAAAGCAGTTTCTGAATGATTAATTGCTCAAGTACACCGCATTTAAAGTTTTCATTAGGTTTGTTTCCTTGCGCTAACCATTGCGAATATTGCATATCCACGTCGGACTGTAAGATAATGCCCGATCCAACTGTTGCGACAACACGGTCAATCACCTGACGTTGCGCTAAACTAGCCTGAATTGAAGCTAAAAGCAATAAAAACAATATATAAATGTTTTTTTTCATTCGTATAAATTATTTATGATATTTATGAGTGTCCACCATTTGTTTAAATGGGCTCTTTTCACTCGGTCATTTGTTCATGATTTATTCATTATTAAAGGCTTAGGCCTTTGCAGATATGTAAGCTAATTATATTCAATATATACTTTTTTGAACAACAGCACAAAATTATCAGATTATATGAATTATTCGTACTTTTATTTAACAATATTTTTGCACTCCCCATATTTTAAATGGGTGATTTTGGAATTGTTAAAATTGATGCGCTAAAATACGCATTTGCCTATTAGAAAGGGCGGTTTTAACCAAATTTAACAAGTCTATTGACGATATTTGTGCCGATAAAATGGTTGCGGGTTTTTGAATTTAAGCACCGAAAAATGAATACATAAATTTAATCGAGGTCGCAAATAGTGTATACACAAACCCGTAGCAACGATCTCATTAAATACATGGGTATCAATTTATAAAATAATTTCGATGAAAAAAGCATTTATTTACTTAATGACAATTTTACCTTTCGCTAGTTTTGCACAACAGACTCCTATGTTTGTCGGTACTTACACTAGCAAAACTGAAAGCAAAGGTATTTATGTCTATAATTTTGATGTCAAAACTGGTAATGCAACGTTGTTGAGTACACAGGAAAGTAAAGACCCTTCATTTCTCGCCCGCAGTAACAACTTTATCTATGCTGTTAATGAGGTTCCGAATCAAGAAGGGACGGTTTCTGCTTATTCTTTTAAAGACGGGCATTTAACATTTCTAAACTCCCTCCCTTCAGGTGGAGGGGCGCCTTGTTTTGTCGAGGTCCATCCTAACGGAAGCCTGCTGGCCGTAGCAAACTATACAGGCGGATCTGCGGCTCTATTTGATCTAGAAAGTAATGGTGTCTTGAGTAAAAGAGCGCGACTGATACAACATGAAGGTAAGGGCGTTGATCCAGTTCGGCAAGAAAAACCACATGTACATTCTACTTTTTTCTCTAAAAAGGGCGATAAGTTGTATATCCAAGATCTTGGTCTGGACGAGGTCTCAATTTATTCAGTCAATAAAACTGGAAATACCTATAGTCTCGCTGAGGAATCGGAAGATATCTTTACTCCTGCTGGGGGCGGTCCGCGACATATCGTTTTTGATAAGAAAGAGAAATTCTTGTATGTTGTATTGGAAATGACGGGTCAAATTGCCTTTTATAAGAAAGATGGCAATGCCTGGATGTATCAAAGTACATTTGATATCAATCCGGAAGGTTTTAAAGGAAGTAACGGTGGGGCAGATATCAAGATGTCTGCTGATGGCAAATTTTTGTATGCAACCAATCGGGGCGATGCCAATACGATAGCTACTTTTTCGGTAGAGAAAGATGGAGAATTAAAGAAAATAGCCAATAATTCGGTAAAAGGTAAGGGACCGCGCAATTTCAATCTTTCTCCAGATGGTAAATATCTTTTAGTTGCCAATCAATACACGAACAACATTGTTTTGTTTAGCCGGGATACGAAAACTGGTTTGTTAACAGATACCGGGAAAGAAATTTCTGTGCCTGCTCCTGTTTGTATTCTATTTTAATCAAGGTAAGAAGATTTTTAAGAAAGGCTCAATGGACTTTTCTTAGAAATCTTCTTTTCTGCAATCTAATTTTCCCTCTTTTTCCAGATCATTTAAGGTGGTTCCCTTCCATGTTTTTACGCGTTGTATGTATGCGGCTCTGCCAATCATGTGTGCTGCAACTGGCGCCGTTAGAATCAGAAAGAAACCAATAGCTATGGCCTTTGTCGTTACGGATACATCCGGGAAAGTGACAGCAGCACAAATGAGCAATAGCCCAACACCGAGTGTTGCTGCCTTGACGGTTACCGAAAGACGTAAATAAAAATCCGGCATCCGCAAGATGCCAATAGATGCAAACAATATGGCCAGTGCCCCTATGGTGCTGAGTATGGCTAAAGTAATATCATTCATCTTTGCTTTGTTTTTCTAAATAAAATGAAAATGCGATTGTGCCAAGAAATGCGATAAGTGCTAATATCATGGCAATATCTAAAAATACTTCCTGCGAAGTTCGTATACTATAGACGGTAATGATACCGATTCCAATGGTAATAATAAGATCTAAGGCAATAACACGATCAAATATCTGAGGTCCTTTATACAGGCGAATAAAAGCCAATATGACTGAAATAGTCAAGATTGGAAGGATTACATAGTCAAAATAGCTGTTTAAAGTCATCTTAAGAGTTCTAAAAGTCTTCGTTCAACATTATTTTTAAGGGTAGAGACAAACTGTTCCCTGTTCTTCATGTACATCACGTGGATAAAGATCGTCTTTTTATCTTCACTTACATCGAGTATAAGTGTGCCTGGTGTTAACGAAATAAAAGTTGAAAGTAGGTTGATTTCTAAATCTGTTTTTGCATCCATAGGATATTTCACAATGGCCGGTTTGATGAAAAATTTTGGCGTGATGACATCATAGGCAACCTGAATATTAGCAACGATCATTTCCCAAAGGAAAAAAAGAATAAAACTCAATGTTTTAGGTACCCGATAGAAGTAGCGCTGATCGGCTTCATTTCTGTTCATCAACCAGAGTATGCCAAATCCGAGCATAAAACCAAATAGAAAGTTCGAGTAATACATTGATCCCGTCAGTGCAACCCAGATAAAGGATAACATGAGGTTCATTAAAAACTGCTTTATCATATTATTTCTGCCCTCCTAGTACAGCGTTTATGTAAGGTGATGTGTCCAATAATTGTGTAGCAATCTGATCCGCCACGTGAATGATAGCCTCGGCGTTGAGCCCGATATACAGCGACGCAGATGCCAAAATAATAACCGGGAGTATGAGCATTGTTTTTTTATACCCAACCATATCTGCAAATTTATCTTCAACTATTTCTGGGTCAGGTGCATCTTTCCAGAATACCTGTGCCCACATTTTCGCGATGACAAACAAAGTGATAAAACTACCGATGATCAGGGCTCCTGCAAAGGCATACTTTTCGAGCTGGAACGCGTCCCGGAATAAATAGATTTTAGGCCAGAAACCCGATAGGGGCGGTATGCCGACAAGAGAAAAAAGAACAAGGGCAAAAAGTAAAGAAATTTTGGGGTATTGTGCATACAGTCCACCCAATTTATTCATATCCATGGTACCGCGGAGTTGACGTACAACACCAGCAATTAGGAATAAATTGGTTTTAACCATGATATCGTGGATGAGATAGAATATTGCTCCTAGTAAGGCCCATTTACTGTATAGGCCCAGCCCGCCAATCATAAAGCCGATATGGCAAACGATTAAATAGGAAAACAACCTTCGGATATTGGTTTTGATCAATGCACCAAAGGCACCGGTCAAAATTGTCAATATGGCTAGTGCGATCAGTAGTTCTTTGGTAAAATGATTGGGAATAAATAGCAAAGAAAACACTCTGAATAATGCGTAGATACCTACTTTTGTCAATAAGCCGCCGAAAGTCGCCGCTACTGCGGAGGGCGGGGTATGATAAGATGATGGTAGCCAAAAGTAAAGTGGAAATATGGCAGATTTAATACCAAAACCGATCAGAAAAAATGTTGCTGTGATTTCTACTAAGGCTTGGTTCTGTATCTTTGGGATACGCAAAGCTAAGTCGGCCATATTCAATGATCCTGAAATACCATAAAGTATACCTATCCCTGTTAAGAAAAATGTGGAGGCCAGGATATTCATGGCCATGTATTTTACAGCACCTTCCAGTTGGGATTTTCTCCCACCCAATGTCATGAGTACGAAAGAAGAAATGATAATGACTTCAAACCATACATACAAGTTGAAGATATCTCCAGTAAGAAAGGCTCCATTCAGTCCCATCATTAAAAAGTGGAAGATCGGGAAATATCCGTAGAGAATACGCTGGCGGCCCACGCCGACACAGGAAAAGATGGAGACAGCGAGGCCGGCAATTGATGTGAGAAGGACAAGGGTGCTACTGAATAGATCTGCAACAAAGACAATTCCAAAGGGAGCTTTCCAATTGGCGGCATTCATGGTTAAAATACCACCTTCGTAGACCTTAAAGAATAATTTAAAAGCAAGAATAAGGACGAGCAAACTTCCACCAACGCTCAGAAAACGTTGCGCAGTAGATTTGCGCCAAAACATCAGTTGGACAATAGCAATAAATAAGTGCACGATGATCGTGGCAATAATGTGGTTGTCTATCATATATCTTCTTCCTCAGGGGTGTTCAAATCATCCAAATCGTCTGTACCCAGCAATGCATATACACGCTTGAGTAGAACGATGGCAAAGGAGGTTAAGCCAAAGCTAATCACGATGGCTGTTAAAATAAGAGCTTGCGGAATTGGATCTGCATAAATATCGTTGAATACTTTCAGATCGGGTGCAATAATAGGCGGTTTTCCTTTAATAATATTGCCCAATAAGAAGATCAGTATATTGGTGCCATTGCCCAGTAACATAATACCCAACAACAGTTTCACCATACTTCGACGGAGGATAAGGTATATCCCAGCGGCATATAAAATGCCTATTAATAAGACAAGAATCAGTTCCATTATTCTTCTTCTTCAGTAGTTAACGCAATTGTAAATAAAATTGTAAGCACGACGCCAATAACAACAAAATATACACCAAGGTCAAAAAACAAAGCTGTTCCGATCATGCCGATGACTGGAATTTTTTCCTCAAGCCACAGTCCCGTCATCACGGGATAGCCAAAGAAAACGGGCAGGAACATGCTTATCGCCGAAACTCCCAGTCCAATGGGAATGAGTGATAAGGGTTTATATTGAATTAATTTCATGGTGTTTTGTGGACCAAAGGCAAAACTATGCAAAACAAAGGCAATAGAAGCGACCAAGCCTCCCACGAACCCTCCCCCAGGGTAATAGTGCCCTCTTAATAGCAGGAATACCGAGAAAAGTAAGAGTATCGGTAATAGATATCGCGTAGCGGTCTGTAATATTGTACTGTTCATTTGTTACTATTTAGCTATGCATCCTGCTATGCTTTTACGGACCCATAGCTGTTAAACATTATTATTCTTTATCCGAAGGTTTTAAACGCAATTTTAATAAGCTGTATACTCCCAATGCAGCAATACTTAAGACGACAATCTCAAACATGGTGTCAAAGCCTCTGAAATCTACAAGCAGTACATTGACGACATTTTTACCCTTAGCAAGCACATAAGCATAGTCGCCGTAGAAATCACTGATATTAGTCGTTGTTGGTTCATGCAATACACGCAGTGCTACCATGGATAGCAAAACGCCAAAAATGACAGCGACTATGGCGTCACGAATGACGGTGCGTCTGTTTGCCAGATTCAAGAAGGAAGGGAGTTTAAACAGTACCAAGACGAAGAGTACTACCGTGAGGGTGTCTATGGTAAATTGCGTCATCGCTAAGTCTGGAGCACTGTAAAATACGAAAATAAGACATATGGCATAACCTACGACACTAGTGGCTACGACTGCTGTCAATCGGGATGTGGTTCGTATCGTCAATACAATAGCGCCGATCAAAATACAGACCGTAGTTACTTCATAGAAGCTTACGGGCGATAGCGTTTCCCATTTGATGTGGAGCGGCCCCCCGAGATATAGCTGGTAGGCGATCAATACTTCCGCAAATAAGATGATTTTTAATAAATATGACCGCAAGTAGCCGTTGTGCATTTTGTTTGTAAAGAAAGCGGAGAACAGCGCAATTTCCTGTGCACACAGGTTGATCATATATTCTGGAGAAATTTTATTGAATTTCGCGATCCAGGTCAATTTGTTATGACTTGGCTTGTTTACGAAATAGAGGAGCGTACCGGCAGCAATTGTAATTGCACTTAGGAGCAGGATTAAATTAAAGCCATGCCAGATTTTTAGCTGAAAAACTTCCGTTTTGGCAAGAATACTTACCGCGGTTGGGCCTGCAATCCATTCACCAATAAGTCCGGGCATACAGCCAAAAATAACACCAAGAACGGCTAAAAGTAATGGTGGGATCCACATGGCTTTGTAAGGCAGATGGATTTTACTGAATTGTTCGGGCAACTTCCCCATAAAAGGTTTGATACCGGCCATAAATCCAGCGGAGACCAATAATATATTTGTTGCGACCGCAGCCGCTGTCAAATAGAGAAATAAATCAGGTGCTGCGTGTAGTGTTGCCTCATAGATCAGATCTTTTCCAATAAATCCAAAAGTAAGCGGAATACCAGCACTGGAAAGTGCAGCAAGAAAACCTGCGATAGCGACAGGCATCAAAACCTTACGCAGTCCCCGTAAAACCGTCAGATCCCTTGTCTCGGTTTCATGATCTATAATTCCCGTAATAAGGAATAAAGCGGCTTTATATAAGGCATGTACAAGTATAAAGACACATGCTGCAATAATGGCGTCCTTTGTACCAAGACCCAATAAAAAAACCAAAATTCCTAGTGCGGATATCGTTGAATAGGCCAAAACGCCTTTTAAGTCTGTTCTGAACAGCGAATGAAAGGCGGTGTAGAGCATGGTAAAGCCACCAATGGCCATCAGGGAGTACATCCAGATGGGGTTCCCTCCAAGAATCGGCGAAAAGCGGGCCAAAAGATAAATACCTGCTTTGACCATGGTTGCAGAATGGAGGTAGGCCGAGACTGGCGTTGGCGCTTTCATGGCACCAGGTAACCAAAAATGGAAAGGGAACTGTGCAGATTTTGTAATTGCTCCAAGTGCCACCAAGCCAAATACCAAGGGGAAGAGTGGATGTTGTTGAATGAGTGATACTTTGTCGAGCAGTGCTGTAATATGATAAGTACCTGCGATATTACCCAGTAAAATGAAACCTGCCAGTAGAAAGAAGCCACCTAGACCCGTGATGGAAAGAGCGGTCAATGCGCTTTTGCGTGAATCGTTGTTGTCATTGTTAAATCCAATGAGAAAAAATGAGCTGATTGAAGTCAATTCCCAAAAGATAAATAATAATAACATATTGTCCGATAGGACAAGCCCCAGCATCGCTGACATAAATAAGCAGAGATAACCAAAGAATCGATCGATATACCGATGCCCTTTAAGATAGGCATTCGCGTAGAAGAAAATACAGGCTCCGATACCGGTAATCAATAAGGCGAAAAGTAGGGATAGCCCATCCAGTTTAAAATCCAGATTGATACCTAGAGAGGGCACCCACGAGGTTGACTGTACAAAATAGGAGCCTCGACCAATAGGTACAATATATTGAGCAAAATATAGAAATAGAAGTACCGGTAAGAATGCGAGAATAAAACCCCATTTGGTTTTTAGGAAACGACCAAATGGAACAATAAGGCTCGATGTTATTAATCCTGACAGAACAGTAAATAGCATTTAGTCTTTGTTTTAATTTTTATTGAAGTGTTTGTTTTACTTGTCAATTAGAACCTTCGATATTTCATCTTAGTCAACGCTAATAGGGCGATGAAGGTTTTTTGAAAGTTTACAATATAGTAAAAAAAAGCGACATATTGGCGCTTATAGATCATTTTTTCTATTTATAAATACGGAGAATAGTCTTTTGATTTAAATATGATTGAAATTTTTGAGGCCAAATATCACTAAATTATGGATGCTTAAAGATGATTTTATTGAAAAACAAGATCATTATGTACTGATATTAACATTTTATGCAATAAAAATGTCAAATCTTGTTAAAAAAAAATAAAAACTCTATCTTTAAAATAGTTATCTGCCTAAGAGGACTGTTTGCTAATCAATTTTGTTATACCCGTTAGAATTATGGGCCCAGAAGAGAAATTATTTAGAACGTATTATAGGAGTTTGTGCCATTTTGCTTGGAAATTTGTGGGGGAATCTACTACTGCGGAGGATTTGGTACAAGAAGCATTTGTTACATTCTTCAGAGATCAACAACGAATGGAACAATCCGATGCATTTATACGAAACTATTTGTATACTGCTGTTCGATTTTCTTGTTTAAAGCATTTACGGCATGAAAAAGTAAAGGAAAAGTATTGGACTCGGGTTGAGTTCAACGAGGAAGATGGGCATTCGGTTGAGCGTTCCATTATTCATACCGAAGTGATTAATGAAATTTACCGGATTATTGCTCAAATGCCTTCCGCTTGTCAACAGATTTTTAAGATGGGATATTTAGATGGGCTGTCAAATCTTGAGATCACAGAAAGACTTCAAATCAGCGTAAATACGGTTAAAACGCAAAAACAAAGGGGCATGAAAATTTTGATGGATAAGCTGCACCCCGAGTTTTTACCCTTTATTATTTTTTTATTAAAATAATTTTAATTTCTTGTCACCCTCGACGAATCTATAGGGTTTATAACCTATAGATATGAAAGCTAATACCAATTACATAACCAAACTCATTAATAAATTGCTTCGTGGTCAAGAAACCATAGCAGATCGGGATGCTATTGAACAGTGGCGGAAATCTGACAAAAATAACGATGAATTGCTTGAAAGCTTTCGGGATGCAAAAAATATTGAGGAGGATCTTATCTTTTTAGATAATCTGGACGAAGATGGTGCTTGGCGTAATATTCAGGAGACTACTCAGAGAATTAAGAAACATTATAATCCTATTCTCCGTGTGGCAGCTAGTCTTGTCGTATTGATGGGTATGTCACTCTTTTATATTTTTCATCAGAAGGGTAAAGTTTCGGAGAAAGTTGCAATTATCAGTTCAGTGAAGGGCGATATACAACCGGCAAAGTCCGGAGCTTTGCTTGTTTTGGCTGATGGATCAATTATGCCATTGGAGAAGTCTAACAAAGCAGTTGATCCGAAAATAGTAGCCTTAACGAATAAAGCTAACATTGACCAAGTCAATCACGCTCAAGCAGTGGCTGAAATACAATTTAATACATTGGTTGTTCCTAAAGGCAATTTTTATAAATTAAATTTAGAAGATGGAACTCAGGTTTGGGTAAATGCTAACTCTCAGCTTAAATTTCCTGTAAAATTTAAAGAAAATGAGCGTCGCGTTATGCTAGAGGGCGAGGCTTATTTCGAAGTCGCTCATGAAGCTGATCGTCCTTTTGTAGTGGAGTCTAGAGGAAGCGAGGTAAAGGTGTTAGGTACACATTTCAATATTAACGCCTATAGTAATAATGTTCGTACGACATTATCCTCCGGAAGAGTTCAAGTCAGCCATTTAGGCAATGTTATTGTTCTTGAGCCCGGAGAGTATGCAAATCTGAAAGGTGAACTTCTCAGCAAAGGGAAAGCAGATCTGGATCACGATCTTTCATGGCATAATAATCAGTTTTATTTTAAGAAAGAAACGATTGTTGAGATTGCTTCTACGCTGTCTAAATGGTATGATGTCCAAGTTCGATTTAAGAAAGATGTTGCACTGGATAAAGTGTATAACGGTAATTTTAAACGCGATGTTACGTTATCTGAAGTTTTGGAAATGTTGACTTACGTCTGCGATTTGAAATTTGAGCTTCATGGAAAAGAATTAATTGTCGAAAACAAATAGAAAGGAGTGCTTATGTGAGAATAGATACCTAACCTAGAGGTTTTAGAAGCAAAGTAGAACAGGAATGTTGCAGCATCCCTGTTCCGAAATGATCAAAAGGCCTAAAAATTTTAAAGCGAATTAAGTAAACCCAATTAACCACAAAGAGTAAATGTATGAATAACTTACCATTTGGCAAAACTTGGCGAATGCTACCTCATGACCCACGGTTTTGTAAACCTTTACGTATTATGAAAATTAGTACCTGCCTTCTTTTTGCCTTTGTGACCGGAGTTCAAGCCAACGGCATTGCACAGAAAGTTACTTTAAAGATGAAAAATGCAAGGATTGAAGAGGCGTTGAACGCGATCTCCAAACAATCTAATTTGCAATTATTTTATGGTGAAAACGTTGATTCTAAGTTAAGGGTCAATGTGAACTTAAAAAATGCTTCGGTAGAAGAAGCATTAAATTCTGTCTTGCGCAATAATCACATTGATTATAAGATCATTGCGAATACTATTTCAGTAAATGGTGATGAGGGCGGTCGTTTCGAACGTAATACGCAGCAACAGGTTGTTTCTGGTACTGTTAAAAGTCAAGATGGCAAAGGATTGAGTGGAGCTACAGTAACCGTAAAAGGCACTTCTATTTCAACACAGACTGATGATATAGGACATTTTAAAATTAATGCTTCTTCATCGGCTGTTTTGGTAGTACGGTACGTTGGATTTGGCACTAGGGAAATTTCCGTGGATGGGAAGTCTAGCGTAAATGTGGTGCTTACGGCTGATGACCTTAAGTTAAAGGAGGTTAATGTTGTTGCTACAGGTTACCAAAATTTGGACCGTAAATTATTCACTGGAGCATCATCCAAAATCGACGCTAAGGAAGCTGAGCGTGCCGGTGTTCCAGATATTTCTAGGATGTTGGAAGGGCAAGCGGCAGGTGTCTCTGTGCAAAACGTCTCTGGTACATTTGGTGCGGCTCCGAAAATCCGGGTTCGTGGGGCAACTTCCTTAACGGGAGATAATAAACCTTTATGGGTGATCGACGGGGTTATTTTGGATGAGGCTGTCAATATCTCTAACGAAGCATTATCCACTGGTGATGCAAATACCTTACTAGGGTCCTCTGTAGCGGGCTTGAATCCCGATGATATTGAGTCGATCACGGTATTGAAAGATGCCGCTGCAACAGCGATGTATGGTGCGGCAGCGATGAACGGGGTAGTCGTGGTAAATACGAAGAAAGGACGTAATACTGAGGGAGTTGTTAACTTTAATTATTCAGGCAACTTTACAACCTATATAAAACCCAATTATAGCCAGTTCGATATCATGAATTCTGCGCAACAGATGCAATTAATTATTGATATGGAAAATAAAGGCTACTTGAATCATTCGCAAGTCTCCCGTTCTCCTACAGGCGGAGTCTTTAATAAGATGTATAATCTCATGTATCAGTATAATCCAGCTACGGATTCTTTTGATCTGAGAAATGATGCTCCTTCACGCTATAATTTTTTACAGCGTTATACGAATGTCAATACCGACTGGTTTGATTTATTATTTAAACAGTCTCTGGTTCATGATCATTCTTTAAGTATGTCTACCGGGACTACCAAGAGCCAAACGTATGCTTCTACGAGTTTTATGAACGATTCCGGTTTTACAATAGGTAATAGCGCGAAACGGTTTACGGGCAATATTAGAAACAATTATAAAATTAGTGATAAACTAAGTACGGAATTCATTTTTCAAAGTAATATCCGCGATCAACGTACACCAGGTACTTTAAATAGAGTTTCAGATGCTGTTTTCGGGACTTACTCGCGTGATTTTGATATTAATCCTTACTCTTATTCTCTTAATACTAGCCGTATCATCACTCCTTATGATGAAAACGGAAACTTGGAATATTTCAATCGAGATTATGCCCCTTTTAATATCTTAAATGAAATTGATAATAACTATATCAAACTTAAATTGATGGATATCAAGGTGCAAGGAGGGATAACTTACAAAATTCTACCTTCCTTAACCTATTCTGCAAATGGAATGTACCGTTATTATAATTCAGAAAGACAGCATACGATAACAGAAAATGCAAATTTGTCGAAAGCATATCGGGCAAATGGCGATCAAACCGTTAATGCAGGAAATCGCTTTTTATATGCCGATCCGGATTTTCCGAATACAGATAAATATGTTCTATTGCCTAATGGAGGATTCTTTAATGTCGCTAACAATAATATGATTAGCTATTACATGCGACATAATTTAGAGTATAATCAAAAATGGAATGATCATAGTTTAAATTTATTTGGAACCTATGAATTGCAGTATGCCGATAAGCAAAACCATGATTTTAATGGCCCAGGCATCGAATATGATAATGGAAATCTTGTTATGCCTACTTATCGGTATTATAAGTATGCTATTGAAAGTGGGAATGTACCCTTCGGAATGGCCTACAATTACGATCGAAAGTTAGCTTATGCAGTCCGTGGAGCTTATAATTATAAAGATAAATACTCTTTGAACTTTACCACACGATATGATGGCTCCAATAAAATGGGACACACAAGCGTCGCACGGTGGTTGCCAACCTGGAATATATCGGGAGCCTGGGATGTTGATCAAGAGAATTTTTTTAACAAGAATAGTAATATTCTTTCTCATGTACGTTTGCGCGGTACATATGGCCTAGTCGCCAATATGGGGAATGCTTCAAACTCATCTGCAGTGTTTTATAATGCCGTGGCTTATCGGCCGTACGAGTCAGAAAAAGAGGGGAAGATTAATATCAGCGGTTTAGAAAATTCGGAGCTGACTTGGGAAAAAATGTATGAGCTCAATGTTGGTGCCGATTTGAGTTTTTTAAAGAACCGAATAGATCTGAATGTTGATTATTACCAAAGGAATATTTTTGATCTGATTGGTCCTATCCGAACCTCAGGAATAGGAGGTCAATTTGAGAAATATGGTAATTACGCGGATATGAAAAGCCACGGTGTGGATATTCAAATTGGAGGTTATCCATTTAAAGATCCGCAAGGCTTTACATGGAGAACGCAATTTACATTTGGGTACAATAGAACCGAAATTACTAAGCTGAATGTTACCAGAAATATTTGGGACTTGGTGTCCGCGGAGGGAGGAGCTAAACTTGGAAATCCGCATCGTGGATTATACTCTATTGATTTCGATAAGCTTAATGCGAGAAGCGGTTATCCGATGTTCATTGGTACTGACGGTACTCCCGGAACGACCTATTTTTGGCTTCAAGATAATGAAACAGATTTCTTGAAATATGAAGGACCAGTAGATCCGACCATAGCCGGTGGTTATTATAACCGAGTGGAATATAAAAATTTCAGTTTTTCTTTTTTACTGAAATTTGCTTTTGGTAATAAGGTCAGATTACAACCTAGTTATTCATCGTCTTACTTGGATATGTACAATGTATCGAAAGATCTCGTAAATCGCTTTATTTTTCATGGAGATGAATATTTAACCGTAATCCCGTCGACACTTGATCCTTTGTCCGCCGAATTCGATGTCAAGAACTTTTTAGGAGAAAGGAATGCTGCTAACTACACGTATAATGCTTATAACTATTCATCTGAACGAGTGGCTAAAGGTGATTATATCCGTTTGTCTCAAATTTCTATAGGCTACAACGTACCCAAGGAATTGGTGTCACGTATAAAATTCAGGACTGCTCAATTTAATCTAGTGGGCAATAATTTATGGCTATTACATGCTGATAGGAAATTGAATGGCGTGGATCCAGAGTTTTACAGCAATGGAGGTGTCGCTCTTCCAGTGCCTAAGCAAATTACATTATCGGTGAAGTTAGGATTCTAAATAATTATATTATGAAATTAAATACGATTAAATATATATTGCTAACGTCTGTTTTTCTATTTAGCGGATGTAGTAAATATCTGGATCAAGAGCCGGATATGCGTGCTCAGATCAATACGGTAGATAAAGTTAAAAGATTAGTCGCATCAGCCTATCCTGGAAGAAATTCATTGGCCATGGCCGAGACCTACTCTGACAATGTGGAGGACAAAGGTGTTGGAGGTATTTATCAACCGGTACCCTCTCTTTATGAATGGAAAGATATCATAGGTGATGATACGGACTCTCCTACAGCGTACTGGAATTCCTGTTATGAAGCAATAGCTGCAGCAAATCATGCCCTAGCAGCTATAGAAAAAAATAATTTTGGTGACGAGGTTCTGGCCTATAAAGGAGAAGCACTTGTGGCCAGGGCTTATTGTCATTTTATGTTGGCGATTTACTTTGCTAAAGTATATGACTTCAAATCGAATGCATCGAATGATTCTCCAGGAATACCGTACGTGAAAGATCCAGAAACGGTTTTAATAAAGCAATATGATCGAGGTACAGTTAAGTCCACATATGACAATATCCGTAAAGATTTAGAAGAGGGATTGGCCTTATTGGATCAAGGGAATGGTTTGTGGGATGTTCCGAAGTACCATTTTACGCCCGAAGCCGCGCATGCTTTTGCTTCTCGTTTTTATCTGTTCACAGGCGAATGGCAAAAAGTGGTGGATAACGCAAATAAGATTTTTGGAGGTAATTATGTAGGCAAGCTTGTTCCTTATAACTCAACTTTAAAATCATTAGGCTTTGAGGCTGCCCGTACAGAGATTACCAAGGCTACACAACCCTATAATTTGTTGATTACAGAAACGTATAGCGGTTATCAGCGCTGGTGGGACAATCGCTATGCTATGGGAATTAGTGTCGTACAAAATATTTATAATAGCATGACTGCTGCAGGAGCGAAGCTCTACAATTTTGGTGTAAGTTATGGCTCTCCACATTACACAACCTATATATGGAAGGAATTTTGGTACGTAACGAACCCTACCGCCAATACAGGGTTTCCTATGTTAATGGTTCCGGTACTAATGTCAGATGAGGCTTTATTAAATCGAGCAGAAGCTTATGCCGAATTAGGCAATGTAAACGGGGCACTAGCTGATCTCAATTTATTTGCACGCAATAGGATCGACAACTACAATTCAACTGATTATGCTGTTACAGTGGCTAAATCAAAACAATTTTTCGACGTCACTGATGACAAAGAAGCTCTTGTTAAAACAGTATTGCAATTTAAACATGTT
Organism: Sphingobacterium sp. UBA1498; assembly: GCF_002325125.1. Taxonomy (NCBI): domain Bacteria; kingdom Pseudomonadati; phylum Bacteroidota; class Sphingobacteriia; order Sphingobacteriales; family Sphingobacteriaceae; genus Sphingobacterium; species Sphingobacterium sp. UBA1498. Next base: position 20,561 of record NZ_DCRG01000019.1, on the reverse strand, counting down.
GGATTTATGTCCATGGGACTACGGTGGCTTGACATTATTCGTAAAGGGATAACGGTCAAGCACAATGTCATAGGAAGCGATGAACGAGAAACATTTATTGAATTAAAACCCGATGATCCTAGAAGGGTATTCCAAATCCCTCAGGAAGCTAAATTAGCAGGTGTTGAACTAAACCCAAGATAAGTCATGAAGATCATTTTTAAACTATTTACAGGGATTGGTCTAATTGGATTAATTTTTTCCTGTTCGAAAGAAGATAAATTAAATTATACCTTACAAAATTACGATACTTTCGTTCCTGGTACTATCGACAATTGGATCAGCGCGAATCTGACCGATCCATTTAACATCGAAGTTATTTATAGATATCAGCGGAATATGCATGATATTAATAAAAATATAGCACCGGCCGATGAGTCGAAAGTAATCCCGCAAATGAAAATCGTACTCAAGGGATTTTTGGAGGTATATGGTAAAATCGGTGGCTCTAAATTTATTAAACTCTATACGCCGAAGCAATTTGCACTTTTTGGATCTGGTGATTATGATCCTGATGGCTCTGTGAAAGGAGGTACGGCAGATGGGGGAAGAAGAATTACATTGTACGGTCTCAATGGACTGAATGATAACGATGCCAGTTCTGTGATTGGAAATCTACAGGTAATACACCATGAATTTACACACATATTAAATCAAAATCGTTTTATACCAGGCGAATTTGGTTTAGTCTGTGTAGGAGATTATTATGCAGAGTGGACTGCGGCTGAAAATACCGAGGCAAAAGCTAGATCTTTGGGATTTATCAGTCCGTATGCGCGTAAGTCGATTGGTGAGGACTTTGCTGAAACACTTTCACATCTGGTCGTTCGAGGACAAAAGTTTTATGATGATTATGCATCACAATCGGGTGAAACAGCTTATAAGAAATTCAAGGAAAAGGAGTCCATTGTAAGAGATTATATGATAAAGTATTTTAACATTGACGTCACGCAATTGCAAAATGAATTTCAAAGGGTCATGGTTGAAGAATATCATAGCACGGATTATACTTCTGTAATGATTTCATCAGGTAAATATGATCCTTTTTGTACTGATTTCTATACTGAATATACTTTGAGTATGAATAGGTATACGAGATTGAATTCTTACTTATTTGGCCAATTAACCCAGAAAATTACCGTATGAAAAAGATATTTTATGTTATATGTTTGGTTTTACTGACAGTAAGTTGTAATAAGCCGAAAGAAGTTGCTTTGGAATTTGAAAAGGATCCTGACTCCCGTATTGCAGACACACTTTCTTATGTCAGAAAGATGCTTGTCGAATCTCCTTATGGTTGGAAGGGATCATTAGTAACCGAGTATGCCGGAGCCTATGGTTTTTATATGCAGTTTGGTAAAAATGACCGCGTGAAAATGGTTGCTGATCTGGATGAGGAGACGGCTTCAAAAGAGAAAGAGTCGACGTACCGGATACGTCAAATCATGACTTCTACACTTTCTTTTGATACCTACACCTATTTAACTATGCTTGAAGATCCGAACCCAGCTACCTACAATGGGCAGCCAGGAAAGGGGATGGGAAGTGATATCGAGTTTAATTATATTAAAAATCATGGAGATACGTTGTTTTTTGAGGGACGTAAATTTCAGAAATCAATGATCTTGGTGAAAGCAACCGCCAGTGAGAGTCAACAGTATCTCAGTAATGGCTTTGGTAAAAGCAGAAGTCAACTGCTAAATTATACAGATGCTAATCCCAATTTATATATACAAATTCCCTCACTAGAAAGTAAGATTTCGGTATCGTTTAGTGATGAGAGCAGGACAGCCTCTCTTACATATATTTCAGGTAAGGAAATTGTTTCCAAGATTGGTAAATACAATTTTGATCTAGGTGGACTAAATTTTGCTGAGCCTGTAGTGTTGGGCGATTTGACGATTGTAAAGGCAAAGATGCAAGATGGCAAATTTATGTTATTAGATTCGTCCAATAAACCCTATGAAATTATGTCGAACGCTGTACCTGTATTGCCAATTACGGCATTTTTTGGTTATCGCGACACCTACAATTCTATTCAAATTGATGGAGCAACTTTGCCTGGCGGCATAAATTCGGCTTTTAATGATATATGGGCAAGGCAAATCAATACCTACAACGGGTGGGGTGTGAAAATGGTTTCCATGACCTTCCGACTCGTTAGTTCGCAAAAAGCTAAATTAGAAGTATGGTTTTTTTTCAATGGTTATAATTACCGCGTTGACGTCGGCTACGATTATATAATGACTGATAATATAATCAAACTATCCAACGAAGTTCAAAATGATTTAGGATGGATACATAGTGATATTAAGAGCTATTTCAAAAATGCTGAATTTAAGCTGGATTATGTCGCGAGTTCAGATCCGAAAGTAAGAGGAGTAGGAGGATTGATAAAAACAAATAATCCGAATTCGTTTTTCTATGGAAAATTAGTGAAACTAAGTAATTAATATGTAGTAAAATCGGAAAATCAGTATTGTTTCTAATGCTTACTAGAGACAATACTGATTATAAAAATTCAAATTTTGATGAAATACAGCTTGTTATTGTCTTTTTTTCTCATGTTTACTCGTTGCGAAACTTCTGGTCCATGGAACTTAAGCGGTGAATTTAATGTTTCGCCCCCTATTTATATGGATCTTTTTCAAGTCAAAACAGGGCGAAAAGTGTTGTGTGATACGATAAAATCTCTGAATTTTGCTTTAAGAGTAGAGAATTTGGAAAAAGGTATCTATCAAATTATCCTTTCATGGGATAGGGATATTGTAAGGCCTCAAGAGAAGGAAAGATTTGCTCGTCAGCCCGAGCTCGGCACACCAAAATATTATATGTCAACTACATTTTGGTTGGATTCAAAAGAGTCCAATAATTATAAACTGTTATTTGATAGCGTCTATCACCAAGAGCAACTACAAGAACTGTTGTTGGCTAAGAATGGAGGCGAATCAATTAAAATGGCGGTCGTATCCGATGGGGAAAACAATAAACTCTATAATGAATACTTAACTTTATTGGATTATTATAAGGCAAAAAATCGACAACAGAAAGACAGTCTTCGGCAAGTAGCAACACATTTCAATGATCTTAAATTATTCAAAGATTCAGCGCGAATAAATGCGTTCTTAGCAAAGGATTGGCTGGTAAATGTCAAGGCCGCATTGTTGCAGGAAGAGATAATCTTTATGAAAAATAATATTAACCGCGAAGTCATTCCTCATATCTATCATATATTGGTGAACACGAAAGATGAATTCGAACAATATCGCGACGTATACAATTTATTTCCAATTTCCGTTAAGCGAGATTTAGCTGTTTGGAATTAAAATAATCTACCTCTAAAAATCTTTAGTTATGAAAAAAGTCTTTAAAACACACATAAATTTTGGAAGCTATATCTGGGGAATAGTTGTGATCATATTTATTGGAGTATTATTATTTGAGGCACTTGAAAAAGAACGCTATATCGGCACATTACTCTTGTTTGGAATATGTGTGTCAATCTGGTATTTTACATTTTTTTTTAAACGTTATTGGATTGAAGGTCACAACCTTTTTATTAAGACAATCTGTGGTGTAAGATCGATAGATATTTGATCTATACACAAATTAGAAACAAATAAGGTTGACTGGTTTGGATCAATGGGATTTACAGTTTTAAAACCTTACAGAAGAGGAATGGTCTTACGTTATAATGTGGTTGACCACGTATTTGTTGATCCAGAAAATGCTATCGAATTTATTAATGAACTAAAACATATTACACCCAATATCGATGTTGTACAAGGTAAATAGTCTATAGTTTTGAGCATACTTTATTATACTATTTCGGTCTTTTTATCCGAGAATTTCGTGTCTTCTATCGCACTAGCTTGCTACTAATTTATCATTATACATAGAAAATTGTAGATAATTATTAGGATATCCGTTGGATATAGATAAACGGGAAGTGTCTTGTTACAATTAAAACTCTCGTATCGGGAACGATCTCATTTTATAAACTGCTCTATTTTTTTCGTTTTACTTCCCCTAAAGCAATTAGCTTTTATTTTTTAGATCTTTTTTTTAGATTTATATAGAAAAAATATAAGTTAAATTTTGCTTAGTAACTTTTTTTTGAAAAAAGTAAAAAATATTAAGCATTTTTACAGAACAATTATTAAGCATCCTGATGAGATGTACATATATGTCCTAAAATTTCCGCTATGAAGCACGACTTGTAGTTTGGAAGATGTAACTATGCAGAAAGAAGAATTATTATTTAAAACACACTATAATGGGCTCTGCCATTTTGCCTGGAAGATTGTAGGTGATCTGCATGTAGCTGAAGATTTGGTACAAGATTCTTTTATAGCCTATTTTAAAAATACAGATCAAGTCAGTGATAATGAAATAGCGATAAAGAATTATCTCTACAGTTCAGTTCGTTTTGCATGCTATAATCATATTCGTCATGAAAAAGTCCGCCAGAAGTATTGGAATGTAGTTGGGTTTACTGAGGAAGATAACACAGCTCTTGAATTAAACATGATTCATAGTGAGGTTATTCAAGAAATATATAAAATTATTGAAGAAATGCCTTTTGCTTGTCAACAAGTTTTTCGGTTAGGCTATCTTGAGGGGCTTTCTAATCTAGAGATTACGAAAGAATTACAGGTCAGTATCAATACCGTAAAAACTCAAAAGCAGCGGGGTATGAAGATACTGTTGAAGCGTTTGAATCCCGAATTTCTCCCCTTTATTATTTTTTTGTTAAAAAATATTTAAATTCTTGTCACCCCTTTTTTTTCCTTAGGTTTCTTTACTGTAATTAATGAAAGAAGATACAAGATATATTACTGACCTAATACGAAAATTCCTTTTTGCGCAACTGACTAAAGAGGAAGAAGTAATATTTGATGAATGGCTCAATGCTAGTTCACAGAATCGAATGCTTTTAGAATCCTTCCGAAGTGCAAAAAATATAGAAGGAGATTTAGCCATTATTCGACAATTGAATGCAAATACAGCATGGGATCGGCTGAATAATAAAAAACCTAATTTGGTGAAGTCGTTTAGAAAATGGTCACTAAGTATGGTTGCGACCATTGTGTTCATATTCGGATGTTTTTTAGTTTGGAAAGAAGATTATATTCATTTGGGTTCTGATCGTAAAAGTGATATGGTTTCTAAAAAGCAGGATATTGCTCCTGCAACAAGTGGGGCTGTATTAGTCTTGGCCGATGGTACCAAGGTTTCCTTAAATGGTAATACAACAAAAACTTTGTCTAAAAATAGTAATTTGATAGGTAATAGCAATGAATTGATTGTCAAGCAAACAGATCAACCTATCCCACTGCAATACAATTCTCTGATCGTTCCAAAAGCGAGTTTTTATAAAATGACATTAGCCGACGGGACTAAAGTTTGGGTAAATGCTTTATCCCAATTGAAATTTCCAGCGCAGTTTTCAACTAAAGAGCGGAGAGTTTTTTTGGAGGGAGAAGCCTATTTTGAAGTAATCCCTAATACAGATCATCCATTTATTGTAGAATCGCGAGGAAATGAAATTAAGGTGTTGGGAACGCATTTTAATATTAACTCTTATTCCGATCATGTTCGGACAACGTTAGCGGAGGGAAGAGTGGAGGTGCGCCAAAATGAGCAACGGGTGGAGTTGTATCCAGGTGAATATGCTTCGTCTTTTAAAGATAACTTATTTAAGGGAAAGGCAGATTTGGCGCATGATCTTGCTTGGCATAATAATGAGTTTTATTTCAAAAAGGAAACTATAGTGAATATTGCACATCAATTATCTCGGTGGTATGATTTGGATGTGATATTCAGGGGAAATGTTCAATTGGATAAGGAATATACGGGGAGTATTGAGCGTGACGTTAAGTTATCGCAAGTACTTGAGATGTTGTCCTATGTCAGTGATCTTAAATTTGATGTCGAAGGCAAGAAACTAATTATTGCGACAAGAACTTAAAAATAATTTATTTAAAAACTTCTGAGAGCTTATGAAAGAATAATACCTAAACACAATGGCCTAAAAATAGAGAACAGGAATGTTGGCGCATCCCTGTTCAAAAAATAGATGTGATCATCTGGCCCTAAATCTTAAAGTAGAAGCAATTAAAATACCAAATTAACCACAAAGTGTAAATGTATGAATAACTTACCATTTAGCAAAAAGTGGCCCTTGATCCCTCAAGATCCGCGTTTTTGCAAACCATTACGTATTATGAAAATTAGTACATGTCTTTTATTCGCATTTGTAACAGGTGTCCATGCCAAAGGGACGGCACAAAAGGTTACATTGAATATGAAAAATGCACGTATTGAAGAAGCGCTATCTGCTATTTCAAAGCAATCGCATTTGCGTGTATTGTATAGCGAAAATCTGAATTCCAAATCAAGAATTTCAGTTAATGTTAAAAACGCTTCGGTAGAAGAGGCGCTGAATGCTGTATTGAAGCAGAATAATATAGAGTACAAGATTATTGCGAATACAATTTCAGTCAATAGCAATTTAACGGAAATTGCTGAGGCTCCTTCGTTTAATATTGTACAGAATACTGTTTCCGGAACGGTGAAAGGTCAAGACGGTAAAGGACTAGCAGGGGCAACAGTTACGGTCAAAGGAAGTTCAGTGTCCACGCAAACCGATGGAACTGGCGGCTTTAGAATTGCTGCATCATCCAATTCCACGTTGATCGTACGATTTGTCGGTTTTTCACCTTTAGAGGTGCGAGTAAATGGTAGAAATGTATTATCAATTGTATTGGAAGCGGACCAGCAGCAAATCGAAGAGGTTGTTGTAACAGGAATAGGTAGTAAAATAGATCGTCAAAATTTTACGGGAGCTACGACCAGAGTGAACATGAAAGATGTTGAAATAGGGGGCATGCCTGATCCGAGTCGTTCATTAGAAGGTCGTGTGGCTGGGGTTTCTGTTCAAAACACAACTGGTACGTTTGGTACTGCACCAAAAATTCGTGTACGTGGAGCAACTTCTATTTATGGAAGTTCTAAACCGCTATGGGTCGTTGACGGGATCATTATTGAAGATGTTGGTGATGTTTCTTCGGACGCTTTGTCCTCTGGTGATGCACTAACATTAATCAGTTCTGCTGTCGCTGGATTAAATGCAAACGATATAGAATCATTTCAAGTGTTAAAAGATGGTTCTGCTACCTCAATTTATGGCGCCCGTGCTATGGGCGGGGTAATTGTGATCACAACAAAAAAGGGTTCTTCAGGCAGAAACTCTTTTAATTATTCAACGGAGTTGACATCAAGAGATATCCCAAGTTATAATACATTTAATATCATGAACTCGCAAGAACAGATGTCTTTTTATCAGTTCTTGAATCAAAGAGGTTGGTTAAATCTATCTGATCTATCAGCTGCCTCAGAAAGTGGTGTCTATGGGAAAATGTATGAGCTAATAAATAGAGGAGAATTGTTAAACACGCCTGAATCAAGAAATGCTTATCTGCGTCGGGCTGAATATCGGAATACCAATTGGTTTAAGGAGCTTTTTAGTAGAGCTATTATGCAAAACCATTCCGTCAGTATGTCTTCGGGAACGGATAAGGCCCAATATTATACCTCGTTAAGTGCTGTTAATGATCCAGGATGGGCCAAACAGAGTGGTGTTAAGCGTTACACTGCTTTGTTAAATGCATCTTACAATCTGTTTGACAACTTGAAATTTAACATTTTATCGAACGGATCGTATCGCGATCAACGTGCCCCGGGTACCTTAGGACAGTCTATTGACGTTGTTAGTATGCAAGTAAAACGTGATTTTGATATTAATCCATATCAATATGCGTTAAATACCTCCCGTACATTAGATCCAAATGAATCTTATACGCGTAATTATGCCCCGTTTAATATCTTAACAGAGTTAGACAATAATTACATGGATATTAATGTTGGTGATTACAAATTTCAAGGCGAGCTTTCTTGGAAACCAGTAAAACAATTGGAATTAACAGCAATGGGCGCGATTCGTCATCAGCAAACTTCGCAACAACATTATGTTAAAGATTATTCCAATCAGGCGTTGGCATATAGGTGGATGCCTACCACAACAATTAGAGATAATAACCCGTATTTGTATACCAATCCTGACGACCCTTATGCAGTTCCAATTTCAATTTTACCTTATGGCGGTATTTATAATCGTACCGATTACAAAATGGATTCGAAAGTGTTTAGGTTTAACTTTAATTATAATAATACATTCAATGAAGTCCATAAATTATATGCGTTCGGTGGAGCCCAAGTTACAAATGATAGCCGGAACAATGAATGGTATAGAGGCTGGGGTATTCAATATGAACTAGGCGAAATTCCTTTTACGGATTATAGAGCCTTTAAACAAAATCAGGAGCAGAATACAGAATATTTTAAAGTAAATAATACTAGGAATAAGGAGGCTGCCTTTTATGGGCAAGCAAATTACACCTACGATGATCGGTATACTGTCAACGGTACAATTCGTTATGAAGGTACTAATCGACTGGGAAAAGCTACTTCAGCAAGATGGTTACCAACTTGGAACGTTGCTGGCCTCTGGAACATCTATAATGAACAGTTTTTCAGAAATCTTAACACTCCATTTAATGCTTTGTCATTGAAAGCATCTTATAGTCTTACAGCTGACCGAGGACCTGCTTTCGTTTCAAATTCCCAAGCTATTTATTCGAGTTATAACCCTTGGAGACCTGGAACCGTTGATAAAGAGACAGGACTGGAAATGGATCAGTTAGAGAACTCGATGCTTACCTATGAAAAGAAAAATGAATTCAACATAGGGCTTTCTGCGGGATTGTTTCAAAATAGATTAGCCGTCGATATTGACTATTATTCCAGAAAGCAACATGATTTAATTGGAGAAATTAATACACAAGGTTTAGGTGGGCAGATTACTAAATATGGTAACGTAGCAAAGATGAAATCCAGCGGACTTGAAGTCAGTGTTTCTGGGACAATCTTGAAAGATGCTGAATTTTCATGGACCTCCAGTTTTGTTTTTACAAGAGCGACAAATAAGATTACGGAATTGGAAAACCATAAGCGAGTATTGGATTTAATTTCAGGAAATGGCTTCGGTGTCGAGGGATATCCCGTTCGGTCGATGTTCTCTATTCCGTTTAACAAATTAGATATAAACGGTTTACCGATTTTTCAGGGGCCGGATGGACCAACCACAACGGGAATTTATTTCCAGGAAAGGGATAATGTGGGATTTTTGAAATATGATGGTCCCACAGAACCGACCACAATGGGTAGTTTTGGTAATATTTGGGGATATAAAGGTTTTAAATTAAATGCATTCTTTACATATTCTTTTGGAAATGTTGTTCGTTTAGATCCAGTATATCAAACAAGATATTCTGACTTGACAGCTACAACTAAAGAATTCTGGGATGCATGGACAGTTCCTGGTGATGAGACAACGACCAATGTTCCTGTTATTTTGGATAATCGTTTTATTCGCAATGATAATGAATACCGATATGCTTACAATGCGTATAACTATTCAACCGTGAACATTGCTAAGGGTGACTTTATTCGTTTGAAAGACTTGTCACTGAGTTATGACTTATCTAAGGAAGTTGTGAACTCGTTAAAAATAGCCTCATTAGGCTTTAGATTCAATGTAACCAATTTGTGGTTAATCTATGCTGATAAACGCTTAAATGGTCAGGATCCAGAGTTTGTCAATGCGGGAGGAGTGGCTTTGCCAATTCCTCGGCAATATACATTAACTGTACGTTTAGGTCTTTAAAAAATTGAAACAATGAAAAGAAAAAGTTTATTAATATTGGCTTTATCCGGTGTGCTTTTATCAGTTTCTTCGTGTAACAAGTATCTAGATGAGTTGCCAGATAATCGTGCCGAGCTGAATAATACAGATAAAATAGCTAAAATTTTAGTATCTGCATATCCAACCAGTAATTATGGAATGGTTACAGAGTTGTCTTCCGATAATACCGATGATTACGGATCTACAAATCCTTATTCAAGTCGGATATTAGAACAAATTTATAATTGGGAAGATCAAACAGAAGTTGATAATGATGGGGTTAACTCCGTATGGGAAGCCTCATATAAAGCAATTTCGAGTAGTAATGCAGCATTAGCAGCAATAGAGACATCGGCTAATCCAAATAGTCTGAATCCTCAAAAAGGAGAAGCTTTAGTCGCTAGAGCTTACAACCACTTTATGTTAGTTAATATTTTTGGGTTACATTATAATAAAGTAACATCTAAGACGGATTTAGGGGTGACTTATATGTTGAAACCTGAGACGACATTAGATCCAAAGTACTCTAGGAATACTGTTCAAGAGGTTTATGATTTAGTGATTAAAGATCTTGAAGAAGGAATTCCTCTCATCGATGATTCTAAATTTGCGAGCAGTTCTGCAGCAAAGTATCATTTTAATAAAACGGCCGCATATGCATTTGCCGCACGTGTATATTTATTCATGGGAGAATGGCAGAAGGCTGCCGATTATGCTTCGTTAGCTTTAGGAAGTGATGTAACTGGGTCACTGAGAAATTACAGCCAGGTAGCAGCTTTTGCTTCGGTATTTAACAATGCATCCAGAGAATATAACTCCAGTACTCTAAAGTCTAATTATCTTATTTTAACATCCTATTCAAATTTGGGGCTCACTTATGGCCCGTATTATGAAAATTCTAGATTTAATCATAATGCTGTTATTGCTCGCAGAGAAACGGTTTCAGCTACACCGCCATATTTAGCGCCGTCCTATTGGAGCGCTAATGAAACGGGTGTAAATCCGGTATTTAATTCATTAAATTATCGGATTAGAACTTATGTCTACAATGGAACAAACTTGGATAAAACTTTGCTTCCTCACGTAGCTTATATGTTTGAGTATACAGATCCAGTAGCGGGAATTGGTTTCCGTAGAGCTGTTATAAGTGAGTTTACGTCTGAAGAGGCCATGTTAACTCGTGCTGAGGCAAATATTCATTTGAAAAAGTATACTGAAGCGTTAAGTGACATGCAATTATGGGCTGGTAACACTGTTAATTTTGCATCTACTATGAGTGAGGCTCGTATTAATGATTGGGCAAATCTTTTTGGCTATTATACCCCAACAAAACCGACTCCGAAAAAGAAGTTTAATGTTAAGGACTATGTCATCGAATCTGGTACGCAAGAAAATATGTTACATGCTGTTCTTCTTATGCGAAGGATTCAGACGCTGCATACAGGGTTAAGGTGGTTTGATATCAAACGGTATGGCATGGAAGTAAATAGGAGGACACTTTCTGGAGGGCAGGTTGGATCGGTATCAGCAAATGTTTTAAAAGTTGATGATAAAAGACGAGCAATTCAACTTCCTAAAGATGTTATAAGCGCAGGTTTAACCCCAAATCCTAGATAAGATGAAATTAAGAAACATAATATTACTTGGTTGCATGGTGTATCTTGGAGTCACATCATGTAGTAAAGATGAGAAATTAGATTCAGATAGTGTTTTTGTTGATCCTAAAATCGAACAAAATGATTTCGATAAATATATTTTCAACAATTTCACGATCCCGTATAATATGGAGATTATCTACAAATATGTAGACCGTGAATCTGACCTAGATTATCATTTGGTTCCAGCTCCATTTGAATCATCAATTCGGATGACAAAACTCTTAAATTATTTGGGATTGGAACCTTATAACGACCTAACAGGGAGTAAGGAGTTTATCCACCAATACTTTCCAAAGCTTGTTAATTATATAGGTTCTGTTGCGGTTCGGAATAATGGAACCATAGTGTTGGGGACGGCCGAGAATGGGACAAAAATGACTTTGTATAATTTACTGGATTTGAATGAAGAGACTGGTAAGGATGCTGAATTTTTGACCTACTATTATTTTAAAACAATTCATCACGAGTTTCAGCATATTTTGAACCAAACTAAGCCATATCCATCGGATTTTAACACAATTACTGGTACAACCTATGTAGACGATGCTTGGAATACGGTATACCCCGGAACTGCTGCGGGAACTGCTAACGCCATTAGTGCTGGTTATATTTCTCCATATGCTTCTAAAGCCCCAACGGAAGATTTTGCAGAACTCTTCTCAATTTATGTTACGCGCGATCAGGCTGGATGGAATAGATGGATTAATCTTCCAAATGCTTCCGATGCTGGAAAAGCTATTATCAGCAAAAAATTGGCTATCGTAAAAACTTATATGAAAGGACAATGGAATATTGATATGGATTTATTAAGAACCAATATCGTTGGTAGAATGGGTAAGTTAGATACATTTGATCAAACTACAATAAAGTAAAAGAATATGAAACGAAATATAGTTTATTTAATATTTTTTACATTGCTGCTTATTGGTAGTAGTTGTGATAAAAAGAGAGACCGATTTTTTGAAGAAAATCCCACAGCGCGATTAAATACAGCAGTTGATGAGGCATTTAATATATTAAAATCGCAAAAAAACGGTTGGACAATGCAGTATTTTCCAAGTTCAGATCTCGAATATGGTGGGTATAATTTATTTGTGAATTTTTCTACTGACGAAAAGGTTGATCTTCAAGCGGATTATGTGCCTATCTTTGATCCAGATTGGATGCAGTATTGGACGCCAGCTCCATACGCAAAGTTCTCGAGCACATATAAGGTCTATCCTGGAGCAGGACCTATTTTAACTTTTGATACATGGAATGAAATAATCCATTTTTTCGCAATTCCTGGCGCATACAATGGAGAAGGAGCGGTAGATAGTGGAACTAAAGGTGATTTTGAATTTTTGGTATTGAAGGCAACAGCAGATTCTGTAATCCTACAAGGTAGAAAATCATTGAATAGAATTGTGATGCTTCCGATAAAATCTACACCAGCTACATTTATCCAGAAAATGCAAAAAAATGCTGCCAAATTTGATTCATTTGACGACTATGTGGTGGAAGTAGGTGGTAAAACCTACGACGCCTACTTTTATTCAGATCTGAAACGAGCCTTTGTTTTTGATGATCCTGAAGATGAAAATATATACTCGTATGTATATACCGAGGCAGGGTTGGAGTTTTATAAAGAATTCAGTATAAAAGGAGTAAACGTGAAGACAATGACTTACGTTAACCCCACAACAGGTTATCCAAATGGTTATTTTGAAAATCCTGAAAAGACTGTAAAATATATTCCAGTAGGATAGTTATTTATGTTTATTTAAAGGCTCTTCCAACTTGTTTTGGAGGAGCCTTATCTTCAATATATTCCACGGGTAAAGTGAGCTGGAATAAACTGAGGTGAATAAACTTGTAATTAGATAATTTATTCTTGAAGGATGTAATAATTTATCGTTTTGAATTGTCATAGGTAAAGACTGTAATCTATTATAGCGGTAGAAATATAATATTCAACATTTTCATTAATTTATGAGGTATTTTTTAGGCTGTCTATTTAGCCTTTGTGCGGTAAATTTGTTGGCGCAAGAAAAAAATAACAAAACGAAATATTTACAATTTGAGAGTATCTATTTCGCTGGGGTACAATTTAACGGCGCGAGTAATATAAACCGAATTTTGAAGGATCAGAATGCTGGGAAGGTACCAGTATTTGGCTGGAACGCTGGGGCGGGGCTTGCTTATCGGATCAAGCAAACCCTTATTGGGGCAAACTTCAGTTTGACAACAAGTAGTAAAAGTGATAATGCAATGAACACTGGAGATTTTACAGTATATGTAGCTACTAATGTAATACGCACAGGTAAATTAATTTTTAGTCCACAGTTGGGAATCGGAACGCAATCAGCCACTTTTACGGTTCAAAAGAAGGATTTAGGTGGTACATTTGAAAGTTTTTTGACAACACAATCCAACGAGACAAAAATAGAGTATAATGCTGCTATTGTGGATTTAAGTATGACCTTGAAGACAGTAAATAGTGAGCGTAATATCTTCCGTCCAGAATGCAGAGTTGGCTATAAATCTTCTATTACAAAGAATGAATGGAAAGTAGTCAATGCTACTGTAGCGAATGTTCCGAGAGATAGACTAGGGAGCTTCTATGTGCAATTAGCTTGGGGTATAGGACGATAACTATTGAAACCTATGAAAAATATTAAAGCTTACCATAAGTTGTTTTCTCTTTATTGTGGTATAATGCTAATGATAATTGTAAGTCAGCAACTTATTGATGTTTACTTTCGAGGTGAAGGTTCTGAATTTACTGTCGGTAGAATAGTTTCGACATTTATATATTTGATAGTCGGGGCATTTGTACTCACATTAGTGGAAGTTAGGACTAAAAAAACTAAATAGAATACAGAACGTCTAAATATCTCCTAAGGTCGTACGATTTAAATTTGGAGAAATATAGAACAGGTGTTTTTTTAGCCAAAAAAAATATGAAAAGTTAATTGTTTCGCTGATTCTTTTCTTTATCCTAACATGTCATAAAGAAAAAGGCGATATTAACCCCTTATTGGGAAATCAAAGCTAGCTATACAAAATTATCGGTCCTATTGCTGAGCTAAAAGAGGAAAAAACTGATGTGAATACATTTTGTCAAAGAAAGGCTATTACCCATCGACATGTAAAATACTGCTTGTTTTATGCTTGTTGATAGTGCTGTCACATTGATAATATCAGAAACATTCACGATGTCCGAAGATGATGGATAACTTTATGCAGCCTCGGATAAGCCTGGCAGCAAAAGCAAAACAACAGATAGCGCCTAGGAGCTGGCTATAGGTTCGAAGTCAATAGCATCATTTTTCAATTGAAATCACTACCAGTCTCGCAGAAATTAACTTATCATTATGCTTTTGTGAAATCGTATGCTTGAACTTGCTGTAAGAGATTGAGATAGTGAAATATAGAGAAAGTATATGATCGATAATAAAATATAGGCATTGCAGAAAAGAAAATATTAGCATAACTTAGTTGTAGCCTATTTTCTGAAATTTAATGACAATGAGATACATTATTTCCCTATTCATTCTTCTTATACAAACTGTTGCCATTCAAGCGCAACAAAAAAGCAGACCATTCCAATTTAAGAAACCAAATAAAGTAGTTGAACATGCTAAGTATGGCAAAATAAGGCTATACGATGCACGAGAAATAAAAGATAACCTCGGCGTCATACAAGTAGGTATGCTCAACGCAAATCGATTTTTAGTGGCTGAACCATCATTGGAAAAGCAACTGCAGCGCCAATTGGAAGATATGACAGCAAGCCGCAAAGCCGACGACGAATTACTAATACGCCTTGAAAAATTCTGCATAGCGGAATTGACGGAAGGTTTTTCTGAAAAGGGATTTTTGGATTTTAGAGCAATCATATTCTCAAAAAAAGCTAATGGAGAATATTTACAGCTAGCCCGAGTTGATACAACTATCATCGTTAATGGGATGGATGTAACCAAAGCGACTTTGGCACGTGCTAGCGACGTTGTCAATAATTTGATCTGTGATGCGTTAACCAAAGAGGGCGATACCACAAAACTTTACACCCTAAGTCAAATTGAAAATTACGATTCTGTTCAAAAGAGACAATTAGCGTTATACAATACGTCCACTTATAAAGATGGACTTTATCTCACCTACGAAGAGTTTGTGCGTCAAATACCTTCAGGTGGACCTGCACAATTAAAAGATGGAGACTTCTATTCGGGATTCTTTAAAGAAAATGAAAAAGGTAAACTTAAAAAGTTAAATCCAAAAGATTACTATGCAGTGGTGTACAATGGTAATCCTTTTATTTCAAGTCAAGATCAGTTTTACGCATTAATCAGTGAGGAGGATGATTTTATTTTTGTCGGGCCTGTAAAGGAAACTGCTTCTGCAAGCAACGTCGTTGCGGCTTCCGTGCCGTTAGGTGCGATAGGAGGGATTTTGGTATCGGGACCTGAAACAAACTACTGCACGCAGAAACTTGATTATGTTAACGGTACCTTTATTCGAATAAAATAGATGGTTGGGAAAAATTACATGGACGCAATTGTTTCATCAATGTCTTGACTTAATTCATTTGCCAATAAGTTGTACGTAATATTCTCGCGTATCTTTTAATAGGGGAGCTTGCAAATGAAGTAAAACTTCAGTTTTCCACATAATGTTAATAACGATGTGGAAAACGCTTTCAGCGTTCGCATCGAAAATCGCAAACTCATCCACTGTGGTTCCAAGCATACAATCATACCTTTTCTTTCAATTTTAAAGAAAGAGAATTTGAAGAAGTAAGCAATGATGAATGGGAGATTGATATCTTTTATAGGCAAGATCCCAATTCAAGGAAATAAATCAGTATTGGATGCATCAATTTTGCGGGCAGCCCAATGCTAGCGGGATTTACACTCATATATCTTCAATTTTTTCAATCCTAGCCAGTATGCATTTACCGCTCCTTTACCTCCATTTACCGACTTTTTTATTCCGTTGATCTAAATGTAATAAAATGGAACGCTGCGTTGTCTTACTTTTGAATCAGAATCTTAAAGGAAATGATGCAACATAATCAAGATCCTTACGACAATAAGAAAAGAAACAAAAAACTAACACTATAAAGTACAATATTATGAAAACTTTAGTAAAGACATTCGCCGCAGCAGCATTGATTACAATATCAACATTCGCAGTGGCAGCTACCGATCCTGGAAAAGCATTGAACCTTTCCACAGCTGATCTGGCCATCGATAGTTATGTGTCGGTAATGACGGAAGGTGCTTCTCAGGGGGTAGAAAAATTGTTCGCCCAGGAATTTAATCAGAAAATTCAAGGGAAATCAGCTCGGACCAACAGCCGTTCGGAAGTTATTTCCTTCCTCAAGAAACAAAAAGGTGAAAAATTGAACTGCAGTACGCATACTGAAGTTCTGGAGGAATCTCAAAACTATATGGTAGCACGTATCACCATGAAGTTTGACAATTTCATCAAAACAGATTTAGTGACATTGGTCAATGAATCAGGAACCTGGAGGGTTGCAAGCTCCGTAAACTCGTATAAATAGAAACTGTTTAATTAAATTCATATGTTTATTTTGGCCACGTCGGGATGATGTGGCTTTTTTTGTTGTATTAAGGACTTGAAAAGTGCCAAAATTATTCATAAGCCTTTTATCAGAAGTAGTATATTTTATACTGTGTAAAAGAAAATAGGATTTCTTTATGGGAGCACAATTGCTCTATTGCTTCTATGAGGGTGGCGTTTAGTTATAAGATTATGTTGTTCGTTCTACGGGTAAAATGGGTTTTCAACAATGTTATTAACATTGTGTGGATAACTGAAATTACTAATCTATCGTATAACACACAATGAATATAAAAATTATTTAACCGATTATTGTTTTAATTATCTTGTATATTTCTTATTATTACCGTTATACAAACAAGTATTTATGAAAGGTTATTTAAATTTTTGGGCGTCATTAGTCTGTTTTTTATTATTCAATTTTTGTTTATCAAACCTTTATGCTCAGGTTTCTTTTACCACCTATCACAAGAGAAATGATACCGAAACAAAGCATTTGGATTCGGCCTATTACATGCGGATAATTAATATCGATGCATCTGGGAAGGATAAACTTTACCGTGTCGAAGAATTTTATACGCGCAACGACTCCATTAAACTCAGTGGGATCAGTACGAGTCCTCTTTACCCGTTTAAATTTCGCGGGCGAAAATATGAATTGTATGAACAGGGAACGATAAGAAGTATCGAGGACTATAGCGACGACAGCGCGCTTGTAGATTCTGCTTTTTACTTTTATCCAGGTAATAAATTGGAAAAAATTGTTTTTTATCCAACTAGTTCAGCTAAAAAGGGAAAACTGAAAATAGGAGATCCTATTTATGTCGTATATTATGATTCACTCAATAATAAAACACTGGAAAATGGAACGGGTTTTATCCGTTTAAGTTATAGCGGGGGATATGAAGAGGGGAAAATGAAAAATAATTTGCGTGAGGGTGAGTGGAAAGGAAAGTCGGGAAAGGATAGTTTTGTTGAAACTTACACAAATAATCAATTAATTTCAG
This sequence comes from Sphingobacterium sp. UBA1498, assembly GCF_002325125.1. Taxonomy (NCBI): domain Bacteria; kingdom Pseudomonadati; phylum Bacteroidota; class Sphingobacteriia; order Sphingobacteriales; family Sphingobacteriaceae; genus Sphingobacterium; species Sphingobacterium sp. UBA1498. The sequence goes on along the minus strand of NZ_DCRG01000019.1, from coordinate 2,484 downwards.
GCATTAAAACAAAGGCTTCGGGTGAAGTTTTCAAATATGATTCTTCCAACTTTATGAGTCCCCCCGATTACCCTGGTGGAATTTCGAGACTGATGGGCTTCATCGCGAGCAATTATGTCTTCCCAAGGGGCGCTATTAGTAATGGGGTGTCTGGCGTTGTAAGGATAGCGTTTGTGGTCGGCAAAGATGGTAACGTAAAGGATTTAGTTGTAGAGAATGACCTAGGTTTCGGAACAGGAGAGGAAGGAATTCGCGTGATAAAAAGAGCAGGAAAATGGAAGCCCGGCATACAGCGTGGAGAGGCCGTTAATGTGAAGTATACGCTTCCCATACAATTGCACTTATCAAATTAGGCCTATTTAGATCGTATAATTAGCGGATGTGCAAAAGTGATCTCAAAGAGCTGAAAGCGCATTCTGAAGATATATATGTAAAAGCAGTTATATAGATAAATCAAACTAAAAATGGCTGTCCAAAAAAATCGGACAGCCATTTCTAGTTGTATCGTATACGTTATACTATTTTTTCAAGGCTGATGCCCCGCTGATAATTCCTTCTACTACATTCGGATCCTGTAGGGTAGAAGTATCTCCTAAATTGCTGGTATCGCCTTCAGCGATCTTACGTAAGATACGGCGCATAATCTTTCCTGAACGAGTTTTTGGGAGATCATCGACAAATTGGATAATGTCTGGTTTTGCAATCGGACCGATAATACGAGAAACGGTTTCCATGATATCGCGTCTGGTCGCTTCGGCATCTGTGTGGTGATTGGCAATCACATAAGCATAGATACCTTGCCCTTTTACAGCGTGCGGATAGCCTACGATTGCAGATTCTACAACGTCAGCGTGCATGTTGATAGCGTTTTCAACTTCAGCTGTGCCAATACGGTGACCCGAAACGTTGAGTACATCATCTACACGACCTGTGATTTTGTAATAGCCCTCCGGACTACGGAAACATCCGTCGCCCGTAAAATACATATCCTTATAGGTCGAGAAATAGGTTTGACGACAGCGGTCGTGATCTCCCCACGTCGTACGTAACATACCCGGCCAAGGGAATTTGATACACAGGTTTCCTGTAACATCATTGCCCTCGATCTCTTTTCCATTCTCGTCCATCAAAGCAGGCTGAATACCTGGCATTGGGAACATCGCATAACTTGCTTTCTCTGGTGTCACGCCCGCCAATGAAGTGATCAAATGGCCACCGTTCTCTGTTTGCCAATACGTATCAACAATAGGACAATTGTTCTTACCGACTTTCTCATTAAACCAGTTCCAGGCTTCTTCGTTGATTGGCTCTCCCACAGATCCTAAAACACGCAACGAAGAAAGGTTGTTTTTGTCTACAAATTCATCACCAAAAGCCATTAATGAACGTAGAGCAGTCGGTGAGGTATAGATAATATTAACCTTATACTTGTCCACAATATCCCAATAGCGGCTCGCATCCGGGAAGGTTGGTATACCTTCAAACATCAATGAGGTAGCGCCTTGTGATAAGGGGCCGTAAACGATGTAACTGTGTCCAGTAATCCAGCCAATATCTGCTGTGCAGAAAAATACGTCGTTTGGTTGATATTGGAAAGTGTTCATGAAGGTATAACCGGTGTATACCATATAACCACCACACGTATGCACCACTCCCTTAGGCTTTCCTGTAGATCCTGATGTATAGAGAATAAACAGGGTATCTTCAGCATCCATTTCTTCTGCTGGGCACGCTGGATTTCCTTGTGTTTCTACTTTCTTGATCTCATCTTCCCACCATACATCACGGCCTTTGATCATTGATACAGGGGTGCGTGTACGCGTTAACACAATAACTTTCTCCACCGTATCACACTGCATCAACGCGTCATCTACAATATTTTTAAGTCCAATGGTTTTATTTCCGCGGTAACTGCCATCTGATGTGACAATCAGTTTGCATTCGGCATCTTCGATACGATCAGCAATAGAACGCGCTGAAAAACCTCCAAATACTACAGAATGTATAGCACCAATACGGGCGCAAGCCAATACGGCAATGACCAATTCGGGAACCATTGGTAAGTAAATACAGACACGGTCTCCTTTTTTGATGTTATTATTTTTAAGTACGTTGGCAAATTGCTCCACCTTCTGCAATAATTGCTTATAGGAAAGAATGCGGTGTGCTTCATTCGGATCATTAGGTTCCCAGATGATGGCCGGTTTATCTCCATTTGCATATATATGGCGATCAAGACAATTTTCTGTAATATTTAGTTTGGCACCCTCAAACCATTTGACATTGGGTTCTTCAAAGTTCCAATTTAGCACCTTATTCCATTTTCTCTTCCAGAAAAAATGATCTGCAATGCTCGCCCAAAACTCCTCAGGTTGTTCTACACTTCGCTTATATTCACTTTGATATTCTTCAAATGATTTTATTTGTAGGCTCATCGTTATTAGGATTATTATGAATTATTTTAATTTATATTGTTATCGTTGC
>NZ_DCRG01000033.1:0-25538 GCF_002325125.1 Sphingobacterium sp. UBA1498 | reverse complement strand
TGTACTTTGTAGGACGGATACAAATAATTCAGTTTTAAAAAATAGCAGTAATCTTGGTAAAGTGAATAAAAAAGACAATACTATAGCAGATCAAAAAATAAAAAATGATGAAAAATTGGTAAATTTAATAGTTAAGATTTTGGTAAACAAAGCAATAAAGGAGGCTAATGAAAAAGGGTATACGTTATTTAAGGTTCAGCAGTGATGGTCAAAGTTTACATAGTATCGAACGTCAAGATTTAATTACAAGCCAATGGATGAATAATAGTGGTGTGGAAATAGTGGATACATTTATCGACGAAGGACATACTGCACGAAACTTTGATAGGCCGGATATTAAGGTACTTTTTGACTTTATCAAAAAGAACCATGATCAAATAGATTACTTGGTTGTAGCTGAATTAACAAGATTCAGTAGAATAGCTGGCGACGCCATTAATATGGTTACAAAAATTCAAGCACTTTATGATGTGAGAATTGTAAGCGCTAGTAGAGGGTCAATTTATGATTGTATGGATCATAATTCCTTCTTTATAATGGGACTTGAATTTTTAATGGGCAATTCTGAAAATATAAAAAGACAGAATGACATAAATGCAGGAATCTATACTGCCAAAGCCATAAAGGGACTATGGATACAAGGAGGACCTGCACCTTTTGGTTATAAAAAAGAAGGAAAGAATGAGGAACGTCGTTTAGTGATAAATGAAAGTGAAGCGATAGTTGTTAGGTATATTTATGAAGCTTTTATTTCCGGGGTTGCGTTATATAAAATTAAAGAAAAGGCGAAGGAGCTAGGGTTAAAACGTATGGGAACTACAGCAGTAGAGCGAATATTGACAAATCCTTTGTATTATGGATTCCAACGTGTTAAAGCGTGGAAACAAAATCCAGGGGGTTTATACCCACTAAAAAATCATGAACCTATTGTTGATCCAACAACGTGGAAATTAGTAAATGAAAAAATAAAAAGAGGTACTAAAGAAAGGAAAATTTATGATGATCAGATTCCACTTCGTGGTGCTTTACGCTGCCATTGCGGAAAGCTATTAACAGGCGCAGCTAGTAAAGGGAAAATGGGAAAATATTATTATTACTATAAATGTAGTATCGCTAGTGCCCATAATAATATAAATGCTGAAAAAGCTCATAAACAATTATCAGGCGCTTTAGAATTAATGAGTCTTCCTGAAAAACTAATATCCAGTATAAAAGAAAAGAGTGAGATCGAAATGGAGATAACTTTAAAAGAACACAAAACATTATTAAAACAACGCCAAATCGAATATGAGCAGACTGGCCAAAAGCTTTTGTCTATTGAAGAAAAATGGATTTCAAATCGAATTCAACACGACACATATGAACGATGGCATAATGAGTTGACTATAAAAAAAGAATCTCTAAAAGAACAAATTGAAAAATTAAAGCATAATGGAGATAAGACTTATTCATTGTTACAAAATCAATTGTTTTACCTTTCTGACCTAAATTATGTTTATACCGAAGCTAACACAATAGAAAAGCAGGAACTCATTAAAATGGTGTTCGACGACTTTTTATTCTATGAAAATGGTATCTATCGAACTCCGTATATTATGGAGCCTTTTGTTCGTAATGAATTGAAAATGAGAGAAAAATGATTTTTAGATTATACAAAAAAACGGGATAATTTTTCAATGATCCCGTCAAGTGGAGCTGGAGAGATTCGAACTCTCGTCCAGTCATGGTACTGTATACGCTTTCTACATGTTTAGCTTCTCTTTAATTGTCGGGCGAGGGAAGGTGAGTCGCTTACCTATACCGTACGCCGTAGTTGCTGTTTCTCACAAGTGCTTAGCAACATCACACCTGCCAGTTCTATTGTTCGATGCCCCGAATGTTAAACCAAAGAACAGGATCTAACGGGACAAATAGCTATGTTAAGTCTAACTTAAGCAGCTAAGGCGTAGTTTTCTTCGCCAGTTATAATTCTGAAAGTTCAGATTAAAGTGCTCTACTAACAACGCACTACATGCTTACATAACCGTCTCCATCCTGTCAATTCCGGTCAACCCCAATTATGTAATACAAAGATACTATTTTTTGCGTAATCAGCAAAGTGTGAGGGATTCTTATTTTAGTGCGTTTATTCTAAATGGAAACAAGTGATATTTTAATAAATTGCTGAGCGCCAAAATATGGTATCCATAAAGTTTAAGGAACTCATCTACACCCATGCATCGGTTAAGCTAAAAAAAGCTAGATTATACGTCAATTTATTCAGATACTCATATTTTAATTGGTATTTTGGTCGATTAAGGAAATTCTTGGTATAACTACGTTTACAGTAAAAAAGCTGGATTTCAAATCCAGCTTTTTTATGATGATCAATTCAATTATCTGATCAATCCAGCCCTTTTCAACAAGGGGTCTACTGAAGGTTCTTGTCCGCGGAAGCGTTTGTAAAGAACCATTGGGTGTTCTGTACCACCTTTTGAAAGTATATTATCCTTGAATTTGGTTGCGATTTCCTTATTGAAGATACCATTCTGTTTGAAGTAATCAAAAGCATCTGCATCCAGTACTTCTGCCCATTTATAGCTGTAATAGCCCGAAGAATAACCACCATTGAAAATATGGGAGAAGGATGTACTCATGGCATTCTCCTTAACATCTGGATAGAGTTTTGTTGAGGCAAACTGTTCATCTTCAAATGCTTTAAGGTCTGAGATTGCCGTTGGGTCTTGTCCGTGCCAACCCATATCCAATAAACCGAAGCTCAATTGGCGCATTGTCGCCATTCCCTCAAGAAATGAAGCGCTTTCGCGGATTTTTTCGACTAGTTCCATCGGGATTACTTCGCCAGTTTCGTAGTGCTTGGCAAATAATTCAAGGGCTTCTTTTTCATAGCACCAATTTTCCATCACTTGACTAGGTAATTCTACAAAGTCCCAATAAACGGAAGTTCCAGATAAAGTGGGATAGGTGCTATCTGCCAGCATACCATGCAGGGCATGGCCAAATTCGTGGAATAAAGTCGTTACTTCTTGAAAAGTTAACAATGACGGTTTTGAAGCTGTAGGACGCGTAAAATTGCAAACAATAGATACATGTGGACGCTCTTGCCTACCATTTTGGACGTATTGTGGTTTAAACGATGTCATCCAGGCACCATTTCGCTTGCCTTTACGCGGGAAGAAATCGGCATAGAAAATAGCAACTAATTCCCCATTGTCTTTACTGACCTCAAATGTTTGCACCTCTTCGTGGTAGGTGTCAATATTATCGACCTCTTTAAAGTTGATGCCAAACAAACGATGAGCCACCTCAAATGCACCTTGCAAGACATTTTCGAGTTTGAAATAGGGTTTGAGCTTTTCATCGTCCAAATTAAAGCGTTCTTGTTTCAACTTTTCGGCATAATAAGCACCATCCCATTTTTCCAATTGGTCTATGCCATCCAAGTTTTTTGCAAATTGGGATAATTCTTCAAATTCTTGCACTGCCGCTGGTTTTGCTTTTCCGAGTAAGTCATTTAAGAATTCAGTGACTTTGCTTGGGTTCTGTGCCATACGCTCGGCAAGGACGAAGTCTGCGTGGGTTGCGTAGCCTAATAATTTGGCCCTTTCGAAGCGGAGTTTTACAATTTTCAGAACATTATCTACGTTGTTATACTCGTTATCCTGAAATGCTTTGCGGCCTGCCGCGAGGGTAATTTCTTTGCGAAGTTCCCGATTGTCGGCATAAGTAACAAATGGAAGATAACTTGGAAAGTCCAGGGTAAAAAGCCAGCCTTCCTTTTCGTTGGCTTTAGCCAAAGCATGTGCAGCTTCTATGGCACCTTCTGGAAGTCCGGCGAGATCTTTTTCGTCGGTTACCAACAGCTGGTAGGCATTGGTTTCGGCGAGGACATTCTCTCCGAATTTCAATTTTAAAAGCGATAGCTCGGCATCTATTTCGCGGAGCTTTTCCTTTTGTTCATCATTCAAAAGCGCACCATTGCGTACAAAATCCTTATAAGATTTTTCCAATAGGGTCGTTTGTTCTACCGTCAATGTCAGTTGATCTTTTTGATCGTATACAGCCTTAACCCTTTTGAAAAGATCGAAATTTAAGGTGATATCATTACCCAATGCAGATAATTTAGGCGCCACATCCTGCGCTATTTTTTCCATATCAGCATTGGTTTCAGCTGAATGGAGATTGAAAAAAATACTGGACAAACGGTCTAATGTCTGGCCTGAATAAGACATCGCTGCGATTGTATTATCGAAGGTCGGCAGCTCGGGATTGTTGACGATAGCATCGACTTCATCTTTTGTTTTTTTTATAGCTTCATCAAATGCGGGAATGTAATCTTCGTTTTTTATCTTTGAAAACGGAGCAGTGTCGTGCTGCGTTTTAAATTTATCTGTTAAAATACTCATAGGAGTAAATGTAATAAATATTTATTTCAAGCGATAGTATCTGCTTTAAATTATGGAGCTGAGATGATATTTGAACTTGGAAGAGTTGAGGCTGTGTCGTGAAAAATCAGGGAATTTAATCAGCGGAGAATAGATTGGGATGGGATAAAAAAAAGAGCTCCTCTGAGCTCTTTTTTTTATTGGTATAAGAGATTAGGCTAGTTTTCCTAATGCTTCTTTGATTCTTTTTAAAGCTTCGATCAAACTTTCATCTGAAGCTGCATAGGACAAACGGATGTAGTTGTCGTTACCGAAAGAATCTCCACCTACTGTCGCTACGTGGCCAACATTCAATAAGTACAAAGCCAAATCAGATGAGTTCTTGATGACATTGCCATCTTGGTCTTTTTTACCGAAGAACGAAGAGATTTCAGGGAAGAAATAGAATGCACCTTCTGGTAGATTTGTTCTTACACCTGGGATTTCAGTCAATAGATCGTATACCAATTGGCGACGACGAGCGAAAGCTTCTTTCATTTTATTGACAGACTCTAATCCTTGTTCATACGCGACAATACCGGCACGTTGAGAAATTGAACAGGTACCTGAGGTTGTCTGTCCCTGTAATTTATCATTTGCGGCAGCAATGGTTTTGTTGGCAGCGATATAGCCTAAGCGCCATCCAGTCATTGCAAATGCTTTTGAAAAACCATTGATGATGATCACTCTATCTTTGATGCTTTCAAACTGGGCGATGGATTCGTGTTTATCGACAAAGTTGATATGTTCATAGATTTCATCAGATAGAATAAATACCTGAGGATGTTTTTCGAAAACTTGGGCCAATGCAGCTAATTCATCCTTGCTATAAACAGTTCCTGTAGGGTTGTTTGGCGAAGAGAACATAAACAATTTGGTTCTTGGTGTAATTGCCGCCTCCAATTGATCCGGTGTAATCTTAAAGTTATTGTCGATTTCAGTATTAATAAATACCGATTTACCTTCTGCTAAAACGACCATTTCTGAATACGATACCCAATATGGTGTTGGTATAATCACCTCATCACCTGGATTGATTAAGGTTAGAATCACATTAGACAGGGATTGTTTTGCACCCGTTGAAACAACAATTTGAGAAATATCATAATCTAAATTGTTTTCTGTCTTCAACTTGTTTACAATTGCCTGGCGAAGTTCAGGGTATCCTGGTACAGGCGAATAACGCGTCCAGTTTTCATCTAGGGCTTTTTTCGCTGCATCTTTTACATGCTCAGGTGTATTGAAATCAGGTTCACCTACGCTAAGGCTAATTACATTAACGCCTTTTGCTGCTAATTCGCGGCCCAACTTGGTCATTTTAAGTGTAGCCGATTCGGACAAATTATTTATCCTGTCTGATAAGTATGATGATGTGCTCATGATAAGACAAAGATATTATATACGTTGCAAATAATCTCCTTTAATTCTGAGAATTTACAAACAAAAGCAACTCTTTTATTGAGCATTTTTAATAAAAGGGCTGTTGAAGCGATTTAGCGCAGTTATTTATTTTTTTCTTGACTTCACCTGTGTAAAACTAATCGATATGATCTGCCTTTATATCTTTACCTTTGCGCTCACAAAATATTGGCAGGGTATCATTTTCGTGGTTTCCTCATATAAGTTTTTATTAAGATTACAGCATCATGTCAAGACAAAGAAGATTGGTCTTATTATCGCTTTTCACCGGGATAGGTTTGATGGTCGTGAAATTTTTCGCCTATTTTTTAACAGATTCCAGTGCAATCTTTACAGATGCGGCGGAAAGTATTGTTAATGTGGTCGCTTCTGGTTTTGCATTTTATAGTATTTATCTTTCAGCTCAGCCTAGGGATGAGAATCATCCTTATGGACACGGTAAAGTGGAGTTCTTTTCGGTATTTTTGGAAGGTGGACTTATTTTTATCGCGGGTGCAATTATCCTAGCCAAAGCCTGTTACAATCTTTTCTTTCCTGCAGCGTTAACACATCTTGAACAAGGGATTTATTTGATTGGTATGACATCTGTGATAAATTTTGTAGTGGGGTTTTATATCATGAGGCGCGGTCGGGCATTGGGATCAATTACTTTGGTGGCGGATGGAAAGCATTTGCAGGTTGATGCGTATAGCACGATCGGATTGATATTGGGGCTATTGTTGATGAAACTGACTGGTTTTCAATGGATCGATGTTGTCATCTCAGTTATGCTGGGACTTTTTATTCTGTTTAATGGTTATAAGTTACTTCGCCAATCGATTGGTGGGTTGATGGATGAATCGGATACAGCGCTCGTGCGGGATGTTGTTAACATTTTGGAAAGCAACAGGAAAGATGAATGGATTGATGTCCATAATCTTCGTGTACAGCGCTATGGAAATGAGCTTCACGTCGATTGTCATCTTACACTCCCCCGTTATCTTGACCTCACCCAGGTACATGATGAAATATCTGAAGTGGACAAGGTCGTTAATGAAGAGATGTCGGTGCGGACCGAATTTTTTGTGCATGCTGACCCTTGTCTTCCACAATGTTGCCAATATTGTCAGGTTGGCAACTGCCCAATTCGTTCAGAGCAATTTGGAGAGCGGATTTCTTGGGACAGAGATAATGTCACGCGAAATCAAAAACATTTTTTATATACCATTGCTGAATAGCGAAGCCCTATTATGGTGCTGATCTTTAAGGAGATTACGCCTTATTCGATCTCATCGCCCGGGGCTAACTAAAATAAAGCTAGTTTATATAAATATATATAAAAAAAGGTATCTTTGCCTTTTAGCAAAAGAGTTTAAAAATCCTATATGAAGCACATTCGTAATTTCTGTATTATTGCGCATATTGACCATGGCAAAAGTACTTTGGCAGACCGCCTTTTAGAGTATACCAATACCATTAGTCAGCGTGAGGCACAGGCACAATTACTTGATAATATGGATTTGGAACGTGAACGTGGTATTACAATCAAGAGTCACGCCATCCAAATGAATTATACCAAAGATGGTCAGGAATATATTTTGAATCTGATTGATACCCCAGGGCATGTGGATTTTTCCTATGAGGTTTCGCGTTCAATTGCTGCTTGCGAAGGCGCTTTATTAATCGTGGACGCATCTCAAGGCATTCAAGCACAAACGATTTCAAATTTATACCTCGCGTTGGAACATGATCTGGAAATCATTCCGATCCTCAATAAAATGGACCTTCCAGGTGCTATGCCAGAAGAAGTAAAAGATCAGATTGTGGATTTGATCGGTGGTGACCGAGATGCGATTATTCCTGCGTCGGGAAAAACAGGTCTTGGCGTTGCGGATATTTTAACAGCTATTGTGGAACGTATCCCACATCCGGTGGGCGATCCTGATGGACCTTTGCAAGCGTTGATTTTTGACTCAGTTTTCAACTCATTCCGTGGTATCATGGCTTATTTTAAAGTTGAAAATGGTAAGATCCGAAAGGGCGACCGCGTGAAATTTGTTGCTACTGGGAAAGAATATTTTGCCGATGAAATTGGGACACTGAAATTAAATCAAGTACCTAAAGAAGTCATTAAGACAGGTGATGTAGGCTATATCATTTCTGGTATTAAGGAAGCACGTGAGGTGAAAGTTGGGGATACCATTACGCATAAGGATAGACCTTGTTCTGAGGCTATCCAAGGGTTTGAAGAGGTGAAGCCGATGGTCTTTGCGGGTATTTATCCTGTCGATACCGAGGATTATGAGGAGTTGCGTGAATCGATGCACCGTTTGCAGTTAAACGATGCTTCTTTGGTGTTTGAACCAGAGTCGTCAGCAGCCTTGGGTTTCGGCTTCCGTTGTGGTTTCTTGGGTATGCTCCACATGGAGATTATTCAGGAACGTCTGGAGCGTGAGTTTGATATGACCGTTATCACGACGGTTCCCAACGTATCCTATAAGGCTTATATGACCAAGGATCAAGAGGAAGTGATCGTACATAACCCATCTGATCTGCCTGATCCAAGTAAATTGGATTCAATTGAAGAACCTTATATCAAAGCTAATATTATTACGAAATCGGATTTCGTAGGACCAATCATGTCACTTTGTATCCAAAAACGTGGAACGATTATGAATCAGCATTATCTAACTTCGGATCGTGTTGAATTGGTTTTTGAGATGCCAATGGGAGAAATTGTATTTGACTTTTATGATAAGTTGAAAACGATATCAAAGGGTTATGCTTCATTCGACTACCACCAGATCGGTTACCGTAAGTCAGATCTGGTAAAATTGGATATCCGCCTGAACGATGAACCAGTAGATGCTTTATCTTCGTTAATTCACAGAAGTAACGCCTATGATTTTGGTAAAAAGATCTGTGAAAAACTAAAAGAACTGTTACCACGTCAACAATTTGAAATTCGTATCCAAGCGTCAATCGGCGCAAAGATCATCGCACGTGAGACGATCTCCGCTTTACGTAAAGATGTTACAGCAAAATGTTATGGTGGTGACATCTCCCGGAAGCGTAAGCTTTTGGAGAAACAAAAGAAAGGTAAGAAACGCATGCGTCAGGTTGGGAACGTAGAGATTCCGCAATCTGCATTTATGGCGGTATTGAAATTAGATTAATCAAAATAACACAATAATAAAGGAGCTCAAGAGCTCCTTTTAAATACAATAAAATCTCCTAAACATGAATCTATTAGATGGTAAACTAGTTTCCGAAAAAATTAAAGAGCAAATTGCGTTGGATGCTGCTGAGTTTACAGCACAGACTGGTCGTAAACCTCATTTGGTTGCTATACTCGTTGGTAATGATGGTGGTAGCGAAACCTATGTGGCTAGTAAAATGCGCAATTGTCAGTTGGTCGGCTTTGAATCAACGAACATTCGCTATGACGAAAGCATTACTCAGGAAGAGTTGATTGCCAAGATCAAAGAAATCAATCAGGATGGGTCTATTGATGGATTGATTGTTCAGTTGCCTTTACCAAAACATATTGATCCGGATAAAGTTACCGAAGCAATTGATTACCGTAAAGATGTAGATGGATTCCACCCCATCAACCTCGGTCGTATGCAGCGTAATCTTCCTTGTTTTATTCCTGCTACACCATATGGTATTATGTTGATGTTGGATTATTATAAAATTGAAACAGCAGGAAAACATGCAGTAGTTGTTGGAAGAAGCAATATTGTGGGATCGCCAATGAGTATATTGTTAGCGCGGAATTCTAATCCAGGTAATTGTACTGTTACCTTAACACATAGTCGCACAAAAGACCTTAGCGCAGAGGTTTTGCGTGGTGATATAGTTGTCGCAGCAATTGGAAAGAAAAATTTTGTTACCGCAGACATGGTTAAAGAAGGTGCTGTCGTTATCGATGTAGGTATCAACAGAGAGGTTTCTACAGAAACGAAATCCGGCTTTAAGCTATATGGTGATGTTGATTTTGAAAATGTTGCTCCTAAGGCATCCTGGATTACACCTGTACCTGGTGGAGTTGGGCTAATGACTATCGTGGGTTTACTGAAAAATACATTAGAAGCCGCGAAAGGAACAATCTATCCAAAGCAATAATTTTTCTATTTGGCATAGAAGTTGTAAATTCATATATGTGCTCTAATGAGCATTTGAAAAACTACACTTATCAATCAATATATAATGAAAAAAATTGCATTTTTAGCAGTCGTGGCAGGAACATTGGTAATGTCTTCTTGCAACAATTCGGAGAAAAAAGATACTGTAACTACCGATTCAGCTCAGACAGTAGGCGAGCACGTAGACGCAGCAATAGCAGATTTAAAAAATGCGGAGGAGAATGCTCGTTTAAAAGCCGAGCAGGCAAAAAAGGATTTGGATGAAGCTATTGCGAAGGGCGATAAAGCAGCTGAAGAAAAAGCTCGTGCAGCTTCAGAGGAAGCAAATACGGCATGGGAAAAAACTAAAGCAGCATTGCGTAATGCTGGAGAGGATGTAAAAGAAGGGTTAAAAGACGCGAAAGATGCAACAGTAGATGCAACGAACACAGCAGTTGATAAAACAAAAGATGCTGCAAAAGATGTCGCTCAAGGCACGAAGAATGTTGCAAATGATGTCGCTACCGGTACGAAAGATGCTGCTAACGATGTAAAAGATGCTTCCAAAAAGGTTGGTGACGATATAAGCCGAAAAGCTAAGAATGTCGGTGAAGCATTAAAGAACTAAATACTATATTGACCCTTATTGATATAATAAAGGGACACATTATACGGTGTCCCTTTATTATATAGTTTCATTTTTATAGTATAAGCTTGATTTTTATTGATAATAATCCCATAGTAATTTTGAAAGCTTCCGAGTGAGGATTTCAGCTTCATTGGTTTTTCCCCAACTTTTATCAGCATTATTCTTGGTGAATATACTGAAAACATAATCTCCCTTCGGTGCATTGACTAGAATAACCTCATTACGCACATCGTCTAGAGATCCTGTTTTAGATGCGGTTTTTACAGTTGCCGGGATTTGTGAAAGCCCTCGCCCATCATAGAACATATTTCCCAGAAGGCGATACATCTGATCGGAAGATTTTGCAGACACAACTTTTCCTTCTCGGATCAATGTCACCAAATCAGCCATCTCCTTGGGGGTTGTCTGCCCCCAACCATATCTTTCCCAATCCGATTTTCGCCCCTCAGTCTGTGAGTTGACAAGCGTGTGCACTAGTCGAAGGTCGGTCATTAATTTATTGATTGCGACCCCACCCCCTGCGAGTTTCTGATTCCAGATACTGGTTACATTATCGCTATATGACAACATAAGACCAATTAAGGTTTTCAGGTCCACTTCTGTACTGTCCTTAAAAAATTGCATGAGCCCAGAGCCACCATATTTTTGATTACTGCGGTACACCAGTTGCTGATCAAGCTGTAATTCACCTTTTTCAATTTTATCAAATATGCCAACTAAAATAGGTATTTTGACAATACTGGCGGTAGGGAAAATGCTGTCAGCCTGAATATTGACCTCTTTATTTTTTTTGAGATGATGTACATAAATGCCAACATCGCCCCGAAAACCTTGAATCAGCTGTATTATTTTCGATTCAAGTTTTTTATCGGTGGAGGGCCTTTGCCCAAACGATGATAGTGATAAAAAAACTAAAGTGGATAATAGGAATATTTTGCGCATTGTTAACGTATAATACATGTTGAATGTGATGGATAATAGTTACTTTTATTGTTTACAGGGCTTAAGTTATGAAATATTCATGATTCTTATGTATGAACACTGATGAAAATAAACGGGATATTTTAACAGAGATAGTGAAAAACTGATTAGTATATTATGAGATTATTTATGATTTTGATCGGCTGTAAACCGAAAAATAGGCGAACAGAGCAGCATGATATTTTCTTTGGAATTGGTGATGAGCTCAAAGATTTTGTCGATCCAATTAAAGATTTTTGGCCAGAGGCTGATGGTAAAATTCACATTGATGCTTACCGTATTGTGCATAAGGTCGGAGAGTATGAAATCAACGTTGTTGAGAGGAGCGATGAACAAACTAATGATTCCGAATTAAAGTTGTTTTTCGTCAATTTAGGAGGGTACAAGCCAAATGAATTTGATGAGTTTCATTACAAGGAGCTTATCGTCGCTTCTAATTTGGCGAAAGCGACTGAAAAGGCGAAACGCACTGCCTTTTGGAAGCATCATAGTTCGGCGCATATTGATGATAAGTATGGCTTGGATGTTGATGATATTTATGAGATAGAAGATCTATTATCGCAAGTTGATAGATGTAAGTATGGTATTCAAATTAGACCAAATGCCGATCGGGAAGAGGATATTATATCTAACGGATATTTTAAACTAAGCGCGTTGTAGTTTAGATGTATTAGTGATCTTTTTAAACAAAGTAGGCTTCTTTATAAGAAGCCTACTTTGTTTAAACTATATTTTGTTTATCTTGATGTCGTTTTCTGATGACACTATGTTTTTTACCATACACGAAGTAAATCAATAACCCTATAGCAAGCCAGATGGCCAGACGTTCCCAACTTTCTATTGGCAACGAAGCCATCATTAAAATACAAACTAAGATGCCCATGACCGGAACAAAAGGTACTAATGGTGTTTTAAATGGTCGCTCCAAATTAGGATCAGTTTTGCGGAGCACTAAAATGCCGACGCAAACTAATGTGAAGGCAAACAGTGTACCAATACTTACCATATGTCCCAGGTCTGAAACCGGAACGAAACCTGCGAATATACTGACGAATACCATAAAAATAGCATTGGTTTTCCAGGGTGTCTGTCTTTTGGATAGATCGGAAAATATCTTTGGAAGTAGACCATCTTTACTCATTGAATAGAATACACGGCTCTGGCCGAGTAACATCACGAGAATAACTGAAGTGTACCCCGCAATAATCGTAATAATCAATGCTGTGTTTAGAAAATGATATCCTGTTTTCGCAAAAGCGGTAGCAACAGGTTTTGCGTCGCCTTTAAACATGGTATAGTTTTCAATACCAGTCATTACGTAGGAGAATAAAACATACAAAAGTGTGCAGATTATTAACGAGCCGATGATGCCTATTGGCATACCTTTTTTAGGATTCTTTGCCTCTTGGGCAGCGGTGCTCACCGCATCAAAGCCAATGAATGCAAAAAATACAACGCCTGCTGCACGCAACACTCCACTGATACCAAAGTGACCAAAATCATCACTCTTTAAAAATGACCAAAAGCTTTGTTGTCCACTTTTCACAAGCTCTTCACCTGCATTTGTAGGAATAAATGGATTGTGATTTGCCGGATTAATAAAGCTCCATCCCAAGGCGATAAAAATTAAGACGACCCCAACTTTTAGAATCACCAAGATATTATTAACACGGGATGATTCCTGTGTGCCGCGCATTAATAAGAGAGATAGTAAACAGACAATAACGATGGCAGGCAAATTAACAACTCCGCCTTCCCAAGGACCTTTGAGCAGGGTGTCGGGTAGTTGGATATGAAATATCATTAGAAGCTGATTGAAATACTGAGACCAGCTGACGGCTACAGTAGCTCCTGCCAATGCATATTCAAGCACAAGATCCCATCCGATAATCCAGGCAACAAATTCCCCCATTGTAGCGTAAGAATAGGTATATGCACTCCCCGCAACAGGAATCATAGAAGCAAATTCCGCATAACAAAGACCTGCGAAGCCACAGCCTACTGCTGCGATGATGAAAGATAGGATAACAGCTGGACCTGCATTTTCAGCGGCAGCAATTCCTGTTAAAGAGAAAAGGCCTGCTCCGATGATGGCCCCAACTCCCAGAGCGATTAGACCCGAACTCGACAGTGTCCTTTTTAGCGTGTGTTCACCATTTTCATTGGCCTCAGCAATCAGTTGAGGAATCGATTTTTTAAATAACATAGGATTGATGATTTACGATTATTTAGCTTCTTAATTGTTTAATTAATGTCAAATATAAATGATATCAATGAAAAAAGGGAAGATTGCTCTTCCCTTTTGTAATAAATCTTAATCAAATGCTTGATTGAGTACTAATACGCTGCTGTAAAGCGTTTATTGAGGAATTGTTTATTTTCAATTTCGTCTACTATTGCGACAGCAAGATCCTCAACTGATAATTTGGACCGGCCTTCGTTATCAAATACCGGAGTATCTAGCCCTGTTCGATACTTACCGGTGCGTATTCCGCCAGCATGAGAATTCATTTCTATCGCTGGACTGAACATGGTCCAGGTAAGTTCAGTTTCTTTTTTGATAATATCTAAATAGTCGGCTGCAGCTAAGGCTCCCGGTTTAATTTCTTTTGGAAAATCAGGGGAATCGACCAATCGATTTCCATCTATTAATAAACTTCCTGCACCGCCGATAACAATGAAGCGATTAACACCTGAATCCTTAACAGCCTGTTGGATAGCTAGTGCTCCTTTTGTAAAATCCTCATACAGATTGGGATTCGTCCAGCCGGCATTGAAAGCCGAAATGACAACATCGACATCTTTTAGAGCTGAAACCAATTGATGATTATCATTAATGTCTACTTGTAGTTTATTTACTCTTTCATTCGATGGCGTATTTTCTGGGTGGCGTGCAATAGCAACGACTTCGTAGTTACGGTTCGCCAATTCTTTTACAAGATGAGATCCTACATATCCTGTTGATCCAATTACTGCTACTTTCATGTCTTTTTTATTTAAATGTTTTGCTAAAATCAGCTAGGTATAACTTTCGCAAACGCTGTACAATATCAGTGTCGACTTCCTGATAAAGATCATGCAATCTGGAATTGATATTTTTACCAACCATACAGTCTGGGTTAGGGCTGTTAAACTTTCCTCCGAATTCTGCCTGTTTGGTACTCAGATAAATATCTGCCAAATCAATCGCTGGATTATTCGGATTGATACGAATACCACCGCCTTTACCTTCTTTGCTAATGAGTAAAGATGCTGCTTTGAGAGAGGCAATTTCTTTGCGAACCACACTGGCATTTATCTGGATACTCGACGCAATGTACTCAGAAGAAAGCCATTGATTTGACTCTTCTAGTTGCGCGAGAACCATGATGTGTAATGCCGTTGCAAATCTCAAGTTGTGTAACATCCTCTGCTGATTTTTAAATTACAACACAAAGTAACAGAAAAGGTTTTAAACTGATGTAAAAAATATTACAGTTTAAAACCTTCTGACAATCACGTGATAAAAGTTTTTCTTATTTTTTCTCGTTAAATTTCTTGTAGCTATCCATAATATACACCTTCAAAGACTCTTGGCTACTATTTTGGACGAATTTATAGGAAGGTCTAAATCGTTCCTTAAACAAGGCTAGGTCCGACCCACTGAGTGGAGTCAATTCTCTAATCAGATTCTCTGTAAATTTTCTATCAACTGCTCTCTTCTCGAGTTCAGCTACCAGAAGCTTATAATTTGAACGAGCTTGTTTTCCCTCTTTACTAAATATACGACTTGGAGAAATCCGTATGCCCCCGCGGTTCTGAGTTGCGTCCGAATATTTTCCTGCAGTCTTTTCGCGTTGTATTTCAGTAGCAAGTCTACTATCAGTCATCCTTTCGACAACGACTTCATTCAGCTGAATTACATTATTCATTCTGTTCAAATAGATTCTCCGCAGGCTATTATCGTAAATAAAGACCGTGTCTTGTTCATAACCCACCGCTTTAATCAAAAGCAGGTCGTTAATTGCCGCATCAATAGCAAATGAGCCATCTCTATTAGTCTGTACTTCAGCCTTTGTTCTTAGATTTTGAATTTGTGCAGCCTCGATTTTCTCACCGCTGACAAGTTCCATAATAATTCCCTTTGTCTTTTCCTGTGCAATGAGATGTCCACTCATTAGCATAAGAAGTGAGCAGCTTAGAATCGCTTGTAATATTTTCATTCGAATAGTTATAGTTATGTACTTTCAATCTATATATGAACAGTGTATTTACTGTTTTGTTTATCAACCTATATCCATGATCGTTCTTTACTCAAAAATAAAGAATACAATTTGAAATTGGCTAATTTGCTTTCCATGAGTTATTGTCGGGATTCTTATCCGGCATCACCATGTCTGGATCTATTTGTACAGATTGTAATGATTCTGCGGTTGGTATTTTAAACTGCCATATCGTGTTCCTTTCCCATATTTCCACTGGCAGTTTTTTACGTATCTTCTTTCCGGATATGGTTGTTGCTTCAACAGTCACGGGCATCGGCAATTTTTCCAAGTTCTCAATGGTAACAAGGGCACCAAACTTAGGATTGTTGTTGACATAGGAAACAGACTTTATACTTTGGTCCATTTGCCAGTTGTTGACAAACCAGCCGCGCCAGAACCAATTTAGATTTTCTCCAGTACCATTCTCAATGGCTTTGAAGAAATCCTCAGGAGTCGGGTGTTTGTATGCCCAATCTTGGATGTACTTTTTAAAGGCATAATCGAATCGCTCAGAACCAATAATTTCGTTTCGCAATAATTTAAGCCCATAAGCCGGTTTGTAATAGACAAGAGCCCCAATATTACGTTCTTTCATATTTTGAGGTGTACTCATGATTGGTTCTAGATTACGAGCCGTAAATATGTAAGATCTGCTTGCCTGACTGCGGTAATATTCGCCATTATTAAATTCCTTTGTCGCAAGTTCATTTATGAATGTATTAAACCCTTCGTCCATCCATCCATGCTCACGTTCATTGGATGCAACAATCATTGGAAACCAATTATGACCAAATTCGTGGTTGGTGACTCCCCATAAGGATCCCGCTTTGGCCTGATGGCCACAAAATGAAAGGGCCGGATACTCCATTCCACCAACATTGGAAGCGACATTGACAGCTACTGGATAGGGATATTCAAACCAGCTTTTTGAATAGATCTCAATAGCGGCTTTCGTATATTCTGTAGAGCGTTCCCAGGCATTGTTGCTGTTGCTTTCTTCTGGATAAGCTGACAAAGCTAGAGCCTTTTTTCCACTAGGCAGATTGATCTTCGCACCGTCGAGTATAAATGCTGTAGAAGATGCCCAGGCGATGTCTTGAGCATTATTAAGTTGATACTTCCAGGTTAAGTTTTTCTTAATGGGGCGCGAGTTTTTGTCGTTAACTTCGTCGGCAGATCGGATAATTACAGTCTCGTCGCTGCGTTGCGCTTGTTGGTATCTTTTGAGTTGTTCGGGCGTAAATACTTCTTGTGGATTTAACAATTCGCCGCCCAAAACAACCATATGATTAGCTGGGGTGGTGATTTCAACCTGGTAATTTCCAAATTCCCGATAAAATTCACCGGGCCCGGTATAAGGAAGGGTATTCCATCCCCGAATATCATCATAAACGCAAAGTCTTGGGAACCACTGTGCAATAGCATAAATTTTACCGTTTTTCGTATCAAGTATCCCTGTGCGATCGGCACCATACTTTGGCACTGTATATTGGTATTTAATCTTAAATGTTATTTTTCCGCCCTTACTTTTCAAAGATGTAGGAAGTCTAAGTTGCATCCGTGTGTCGTTAATAATATGCTCGATTGCGCTTCCGTTGGCATCGGTAACGGATTGGATCTGATATCCTCCGTCAAATGTCGAGTTGCCATCACCGTAACGACTGCTGGTCAATGGGGAGATCAATTGACCACGCCCATATTGCGAAAACATATTTTGATCTAATTGTAACCAGAGATAATCCATATTGTCTGGACTATTGTTACTATATGTAATCTCAACAGAACCTGTAATTTGATCGTTTTGATCGTTCAGCGAAGCCTGTATTTTGTAGTCTGCTGCATTTTGCCAGTACGCCGGTCCTGGTTTTCCGGAAGCCGAGCGATAGTCATTGCCATTGTTTTTAAAGAATAGAGGAGCAAAGGCTTCGGTATAGCTGTAGTTGGATGTTTTCTCCTGCGAAAAGGCAGGTAAAGCATGGCTCAACGCCAAAAGGCTTAAGGAAGCCAGTGCAATTCTTTTCATCATACTTTTATTTAAATTATATTTATGTCCTCCAATATACAATGAAAAGTAGATTGAGCCAAAAAAACGCAATGTGCGTTTCAAGAGTTAACGGATAAAAGGAAAACTGAAGGGCTTATTTTGGATAATTGAAGGCTTTTCTAAGCCTCCGCCCATGAGAGTTGCCTAAAACTATTTTAAATTTGTTACATATTCTGCTTCATTAAATCCCAATATTATTCCTTTGTTATATTCAACAATAGGACGTTTAATCATACTGGTGTTTTCTTGGAGGAGCTTGTTTGCACTTACACTATCAACGACCTGATTTTGCGTTTCTTGTGACAACTTTTTCCATGTTGTTCCCTTTTTGTTTATTAGAGCTTCCCAATCTACATGAGTCTCCCATTCTTTTAATTTATTTTCACTGACACCTTCTTTTTTAAAATCATGGAATTCAAATGGAACATTATTATCTTTCAGCCATGTAAGTGCTTTTTTTACTGTGTTGCAATTTTTGATACCGTATACGTGTAGCATAAGAGATACAATTTAGTGAATCCAAATTTAATCAATCCTCTTTCATTTTTTTAATAATTTGTACTTCAGGATATTTTTGCGGCGCAGAATAACAAATTCAATTCGAGTAGTGGATAGTTTGTTGTGATCTAATTATGAAGTAGGGAAGAATGTGAAAGTTTCCTAAAAATCTGATTGTTACATTTCTTTTGAAAAGTCAAGATTTTACATTTTGTGCAAATCATAGTGTATTTAGTACACTGTTAAAATTAGGAAGTAATAATAATTTTTAATAATTTAGTAGCTTCAAGTTTCATGAAAGATTAAAATAAATCAATAACAAAAATATGAGCCTAAAAGATTTTAAAGGTGTATTGACAGGAGATCAAGTACAAGAGTTGTTTGAAGTTGCGAAGAAACATAAGTTCGCTTTGCCTGCGGTAAACATTATCGGGACAAATTCTATCAATGCGGTTATGGAAACTGCAAAAGCAGTAAATTCTCCTGTAATTATTCAATTGTCAAATGGTGGCGCACAATTTTATGCTGGTAAAACCTTGAACAATGATAATTTACAAGCTTGTGTATTGGGAGCGGTGTCTGCAGCTCAGCATGTTCATTTATTAGCGGAGCATTACGGTGTAGCTGTTATTTTGCATACGGATCATGCCGCTAAGAAACTTTTACCTTGGATTGACGGCTTGTTGGATGCTGGTGAAAAATTCTTTGCTCAACATGGTAAACCATTGTTCTCTTCGCATATGTTGGACCTTTCTGAGGAACCTATTGAGGAAAACATTGAAATTTCGGCAAAATACTTGGCTCGAATGAAACCACTAGGGATGACTGTAGAAATTGAGTTAGGTGTTACAGGTGGAGAAGAAGATGGTGTTGACAACTCGGACGTAGACAGTTCAAAATTGTATACTCAGCCAGAGGAAGTTGCTTATGCTTTTGAAGAATTATCGAAAGTATCTGATAAATTTACAGTAGCAGCTGCATTTGGAAATGTTCACGGTGTTTACAAACCAGGTAATGTAAAGTTACAGCCAGTTATTTTGCATAACTCACAAGAGTATATTCGTGAAAAATATAATCTTAGTGCTGAAAAGCCAGTAAACTTTGTGTTCCATGGTGGATCTGGTTCTTCGCCTGAAGAAATTGCAGAAGCGATTTCGTACGGTGCAATCAAGATGAATATCGATACAGATATGCAATGGGCGTTCTGGGAAGGTGTTAGAGCATACGAAGCCAAAAATCACGACTATTTGCAAGGACAGATCGGTAATCCAGAAGGAACTGATTCGCCAAATAAAAAATATTACGATCCGCGTGTGTGGTTGCGTAAAGGTGAGGAAGCATTTGTTGCCCGTTTGAAAGAAGCATTCGCTGACTTGAACGCTGTAGATGTAAATAGTAAACTGTAATCCACGAAAAGAATAGCATAGAAAAAACGCCCTCAGAGAGGGCGTTTTTTTATGTCAAAATAGGTTAAATATATCGTTTTTGATAGCAATTGGCTTATTTTTTGACAATCAACAATAAAAAGTCAAATAAATATGAAATTTTTAGGAGTTAGTGTAATACTTTTATTAATGGCCCAAGTTAGCTTTGGTCAGATAAAGCAAAATGTTGGCGATTTTTCTTCAGTATTAGCGACCGACAAGATTCAGGTTGAGCTGATTAAATCAAATGAGTCTTTGGTAACCTTCGAAGGACAAAATCACGAGAATGTTAAGGTCGTGAATACCAACGGATCCTTGGTGTTGAAAATGAATACGTTGAATATGCTTCAAGGAGGCAATATATCTGTTAAAGTATATTATAAAACTTTGGGCAATGTTGAAGCGAAAAAGGGCGCTAAGGTATTTGCGACCACAGATAATACAATTTCGGCCGATCACTTAAAGGTATATGCTTCGGAGGGCGGGCTGGTAGATCTGTATGCTGACGTAAAAACAGCTGAGATCAAAGTAACTTCGGGTGCCACAATAGCGCTGTATGGAAAGGCAAACAAACAAGAGATTATCTCGAACTTTGGAGGCAAATATGAGGGGAAAGATTTTAAGACTTCCACTACTATGGTTACTGTCAATGGTGGCGGTAAAGCAGATGTCTATGCCGCTGATTCCATTGAAACAAAAACGCGCGGCGGTGGTATCATTGATGTCTATGGAAAACCAGAACAACGTGTAGAGAAGAAAATGGCGGGGGGCACAGTCAATTTTAAATAAGCTAAACTGTCTTGGATTTGTCAATTTTACTTTGTGTTGATTTTATTGAATTTTTATCAATTGAACTGATATCTGATGTAAGAGATCAAATAAAAAGGGTTTAGCCCAATGCTTAAAGTAATTATTGTTTAACCTTTTTATTAAAAAGGTCAGTAGTTTTGTTTTTCTAGTCAGAAACCTTCTTCATTTGTGTCTAAAATAGTTATTTTTGTGAGGGAATAATAATAAAAATAGTATTATGGCGAAGCGTAATTATGTTTCAAATTCAATGGAGTCTACGCGCATGTTCAAAAATGACTTTTTGGAGTCATTGACGAAAGTGCATTGGAGTGTACCTTTGATTTTCTATGTACCTGTGGTGGCTTTCTTTTCGTACAAAGCTTTAGTTTGGGGAGATATTCCCTTCTTAACATACATGGGGTATTTTGTTTTTGGCTTGGCTTTTTGGACTGCTTTTGAATATGCTCTACATCGATGGGTATTTCACTATCATCCCACGACGGAGTGGGGGAAAAGAGTCGCTTTTATTTTCCATGGTGTGCATCATGATTTTCCTAGGGACCGTATGCGCTTGGTGATGCCGCTGTCAGCGAGTATCCCACTTGCCGCCTTGGTGTATCTCGGATTCACATTGTTTTTCTCAGATGAATTTGTTCTGGCTTGCTTTTTTTCAGGTTTTATGGTGGGCTATTTAATCTATGACGAATGTCATTATGCGATGCATCATGCTAATTTTAAAAGCGGTATTTTCAAGCGTATCAAGCAACATCACATGTTGCACCATTATTCTGATCCGGAAAAAGGATTTGGTGTAAGCTCTTCCTTATGGGATGAAATCCTACGTTCGGGCTTTGAAGAAAAAGAGTCTAAAAAAGAAACCTCTTCATTAAAAGAAGAAAAAGCATAAAGTTGGTTTTGTCCCTGATAAGGCCCTTGGGTTATCCCCAAGGGCCTTTTATGTTTTTCTAAAAATTCTTTTGTAATTATTTTTTATGGTAGCATTTATTTAATGTTTGCCTTTAAAGCTTTTTTATATTAAAGGTTTCTTGTTGGGGTTAGCATTTAGATAGTCAAGTTTGAACTGGAACATCTGAGCCATTTTCTGTGCACGCCATTTTGCCTCTTGTGCTTTTTCACCAGCAAATAAGTCGTCCACCGTTTCTTCAAATAGTTTGAGCCATTGGGCGAAATGTTTTTCTTCTATGGGTAAATTTATATGCGGAGGAAAAGGGCTGCCAAAATAACTGTGTTGATCCAATAGAAGCGTTTGCCAAAAAGTGTACATTTTCTCGAGGTGTACAGCCCAATTGTTTTGGATACGATCCTGAAAAATAGGTCCTATCGTTGTGTCGCTACGCACTATACGGTAGAACTCATCTACTAATAATTTAATGTCATCGAGAGTTTGGATGTCTTGTTTCATCAACGTACAATCTAGCTTGTGAATAAGATTTAAATGTTGGTAAAAAACTTATTCATCGTGTTTTTTATACCCTAAATATAGTAACATTTATGGAGTGCGATATCACTCGGATGTAAAGAAGGCTGGCTAAAATTTTGTATTTTCCTTTTATTGTCAGTAAATTGAATCCATACTAAGGGAAAACATATGGGAAAGTACGTCTTTTTAATCCTATTGTCGGTGGGATTTTATACTGCCGAAGCGCAGATTACAACAATTTCGATCAATAAGGAAAATTTTCAGGCCTCTAATTTCCCATTTAAAGGCAAACGGGTATTGCAAGTGGAGCGTATCCAAACGCCTAAGGAAGATAATTACATTGTTTTTTCAAAAGACGAACGTGGCGCAAATCCTGATAATCTTTATGTGCAGCATTTTCAGCAAGTCGACGGCATGTGGAAGGTTGTAACTGCTGAGACAATTTCTGAAGTGGGGGTAATAACATCGGTTTGGGAATCACGAAAGGCTTTTTTTGATGCCGATAAAGATGGAAAATTGGATGCGTTATTTGTCTATTCAAGACATCCACAGGATAATGTCCAGAAGCAGCTCAGTTGTATTGGTTTAGTCCTGTACAAAAATAAGTTTTATCGCCTTCGTGCTGAAGAAGCTGATGGTTATAGTCAGACAACGTATTCTGAAAATTATTCATCTTTACCAGTAGAGGTGAGGGAAACTGTGGAACGTTATTGGGAGAATCTTGATAAAAGATAATTGACACTTATGAATTTAATGTCTTGGATTTGCCGAAAGATCATCATGCCATGATCTTTCGGTAAACCTGTTTTATCTTATAGTTCATTGGGAAACGGAGTCTGCGCACTTATTAATATCAATCGATTAATTTAAGAAGAATTGGTTTGATAGGCTACATTCATGGGGCTGGTTGGCTGAGGTAATTTAAACCTTAATTCAACTAGAGTGCAGCCAATAATTTTCTTTCTTCCTCAATTTGTGTTTTACTTATCACATAACGCGAAATGCGCTGTTTCTTTAATTGATCTATCGTCTGAATAAGGTCTTTTGTACGTGCTTCTTTGCTAGGTTTAATCAATACAATCATATCCTTCGTATTGGGCATGGTACTTATCTTTGCTTTTAGTTGTGCAATAACTGTCGATAATTCTTTCTCGATATTTACCGCTACTTTTGAAGAGCTGATAGGTTTTTTATAATCTCCATGATACCACATAAATTTTCCTTCGCCTAGAATCAGTGTTGCTGTACGATTTTCATCAATCAGAATTGGACTTTCTACTTCTGATTTGGTTTTGTCTGGCATAGCAATATCCATTGCTGACGGTTTGTTTAAAGTTGTGGTCAGCATAAAAAATGTAATGAGGAGAAAGGCGAGGTCTACCATTGCAGTCAGATCCACTTTAGGAGCCATTTTTCTGCTTCTTATTTTTTTCTTTCCCGTTTCTGGTGTTTTTTGGTTTAATTCTGCCATGGTCGTCTTCTTTAGGTTAACACTGTTGTTGTCACTCAGAAGTATGATGTCGGAAGTAGAAAGATTCCATAGATTTTATTGGAAAATGCGGTTTTTTTGTGCAAACTTTCCAGGTTTTTGAAGAATCATGTTCCATATCAGGAGTTTGAAAAGGCAATGATATTGTTCTAACTTTTGCTCGCAACTTAAGTTCGAACCGCGTAATACGCAAAAAGCCTTTCATTTCTGAAAGGCTTTTTCTGCGGAGAGTGAGGGATTCGAACCCCCGAACCTGTGACAGTTAACGGTTTTCAAGACCGCCGCATTCGACCACTCTGCCAACTCTCCGCGACAAAAGTAGAAATTCTGAATAGATTTACAAAACTTATTTTGCATTTTTCTTTAGCTAAATGGATGTGGCAATTTTTTGAAAGGTAATCTTATTGAATATTAGCTGTTTATTTTTGAATTTTTTAAGTTGCCAAATAAACTATAAGAGCTATCCAAAGGAGCTTTTGACAGCATATGCTTTGCATCCGAGATTTTTATTCTATTTATTTGAACGAGTCCATCACAAGAGTGATAAGGAAGCTTTTCTAATTACCAAATTGCCTTTCCAATTCCTCTAATTGCGAAATAATTTCATTAATATCTTGATCATTTTTTGCAAGCTGCTTTTTGCCGATATAGAAATAAGAAAATAATATCCACCCGTAGGTAGGCAGGTAAGCCAAAAGATAATACGTAGAATTAGCTCCTTGTAGAATTTCCCAAAGATAGATTGAGAGTGCTATACTTAAGAGTATATGGTAAATAGGCAGGTTCCAATGGATTCTTTTCTTTCTAAATATATTGAATTGCCGCCATTGCAGCAGGTGTTCGGTTGGAATAGCCGTTTCGCTGATTTGTTTAATTTTATTTGCCGTTGTAAGCATTAAGCTAGCTTGTGTAAAACAGAGTAAAGATACAATGAAGAGGGAACTATACAAGGTTAGCGTCTTATGTCTAAAGTCAAGAAAATAGACTAACGCAATAATGGCTATGCCAGTGATTAATAATAAAATTGCACCTATTATCTCTTTCCTGATCAGTACCTGACGGAAACTTTTGATTCTACTCAGCTTAATCTGAGGCAGGATGTCATTCTGGTCATCTTGTTTCCAAAGATGCTTTAAATCGTTAAAGTCTTGCATATTTATGGAAAATTTCTGTTAATTCTTTTTTAATTCTATGAATTTTGACACGCAGATTGTTTTCTGTAATCCCAGTAATTTCTGCTATTTCTTCATAAGGTTTTTCATCCATTACCAATGTGATTAATACTCTATCTGCCTCTTTTAGCTTACTTATGCATGTGTATAGAAGATCGATTTGTTGCACTTTTTCATCCGATGTTTCGTCAGGAATATCAATGAAGGTTCTGTCAGATATTTTTTCGACATGTTTCTTTTTCCGCAAGTTCATCAGGCAATTGTTGATTGCTATTCTATAAATCCAGGTGCTTAACTTAGCATCATTGCGAAAACTGTCAATCTTCATCCATACGGTGATAAATGTTTCTTGGATTAAGTCTTCAGCGCTATCTCGGTCTCCAGTATAACTGAGACATAGTTTGCGAATAGTCGGCGCATATTCCTTATAGATAATCTCAAAATTCTCTTTGCTGGTCATTGGATTATTTTAAAATTGTATCCAGTTCAGTGATTTTTGCGTAAAGGTTGTACTCCGAATCTTCGGCAAGGTCGCAAGGATTATGACTTTGATCAGATTGAATAAATGACTAAGCAGATTTTCACTCATACGCATAAATATAATGTTCATAAAATTGATTTTAAAATTAGAAATCTTGATTGTCTGGAATATTATGTCTATTAGATGTGCTAGTATTCGAGTTATTACACAAAAAGCAAAATAAAAATAATAGAATCAGGGAAGTGGATTAGTATCGGAAGGTTTTATCTGAGATGAAACTATTTGAGCTATGGGCAACGCCTTTGGTCCGAACCATGTAAAATGCAAAAAGCCTTTCATTTCTGAAAGGCTTTTTCTGCGGAGAGTGAGGGATTCGA